>JAZRAW010000078.1:0-8369 GCA_045634765.1 Alistipes sp. | reverse complement strand
TAAAATCGCACTATCGCGCAACGAGGTTGAGACAGAGCCATACAACGCACTTTGCGAGGCAAACAACGAAGCAACTTCGGAGCAGCGTTCGCTACGCATATGGCTCTACGGCATGAGTGCTTTAACCATTTTCACAGTACTCAGCGCTCTATATCATAATGCTTTACAAACATTAGATATGGGTTGGTGGGACGTAATTGAAAGTGGTGACTATTTTTGGATTGAGTTGTATTATCGCATTTTTGGTCACATCGCTCATTCAGGCTTGAGAGATATCATTAGTCCCTATTACGTATTCCCTGAGATTATAACCTTTGCACTTGCATTATGGTTGCTTCTCAACAACAATATGCGCAAGAACAAATTAGCAATGCTATGCCTTATCGGCATGATACTATCCACGCTCATCCTCCCGACATTCCTCTTCATTGGCCTTAGCATTGAGGCAATAGACATCGACATCAGCGCATTCGGAATATTATATGATATTTTAAGGTTAGCACTTTATTTAGCTATCATATGTAATATAGGGGCGTTACTGGGTGCTGCCTGCACTTTGCTGTTTGTATGGTGCTCAGGATTTAAGCGCTACACCAAGGTTGCACTATCCATAACTATATCCTACTCAATCATCACTGCAGTATACTGGATGGCACAAAATATTGCAGGTTATCTTGATTGGCAATGGCTCACCGTTGATTTTGGAGATAAGTTCGAAGACGTATTATCCACCATCAGCCAATACATGACTATTGCAGAGGCTACCATACTACTAATTTCAGCCGCACTAATAACCTCATTCACAAAAAATAAGTGGATTAGATGGGTTACTATTGCTTTAGCAGCAATCTTCGCCACTATGTCTATATTTGGTTACTACAAGATTGACCAAATGGAGGAGCAGAGATTAGCTGAAGAGGCTCGTCGTGAGAAAATAGCCGAATTAAACGAAATGGTTAGAGATGGCAAAGGTCGCAATGGCGTTTATGTAGTGGGCGATTACTACAACCGCGACGGACTTGAGGGTTTTGTTTTTGAGGTCTCGGAGGATGGTAGACATGGTAAGATTGTCAGCCTCGACTCAGTAGAAGCAGATTGGGACTGGGGTGTCGAGGAGTGCTGGGTTGTCGAGGAGGACTGGAATGGGGGTGTTGAAGCCACAATTGGAGGCTTCACTACAAATGCAACAAGCAAAACCGACGGCAAGGCAAACACCGACAAACTCATGTCACGCTCAGACAGCTATCGTTTTAATGCCGCCGAATGGTGTCGCAACAAGGGTTCCGAATGGTATTTACCTGCCATATCAGAATTGGCAACCCTTTGTAACAGTATTGACCAGATTCGTAACTATGAGGAGCCCGAAAACGATGGCATTATCAGTTTATGGACATCAGTTGATGATGCTCGACAAGCCAATTGGGATGCCATCTATTGGTCGTCTACTGAGACCAGTGATATTACAGCAGATTGGTACATAAGTTACGAAACTGTAGACTTTGGACCTGGAGATGATTACGACCTAAAATGTAATAGTTACATGGTTCGCGCTATCGCTAAATTTTAACTAAACAACACCCCATAATAACTCCTTGAGGTTTAGGCCTCAAGGAGTTATTTTTTAGGGATTAGTGAATTTAAGGAAATTAGGGAGGTTAGAGAAATTAGTTTTTTATTTATACCTCCTAGACTCCTTAAACTCACTAAATTCACTTACCCCCTTATCTACTTCAAATTGGCACTTTTCCCTTTTCTTTGCTCTTTTCTACGAAAGTAGACCTTGCATTTATTTTTTTTTTCGTAACTTTGCGCGATTATTTACTATACGTAACGCGTGGAGATTTTAACGAACATAATAGTAGAATACCTCAAGCACAATAAACGACTATGCGTGCCAAAGCTGGGTACGTTCATCGTCAAGCAATCATCCGGGGATATTATATTCTCGGATTTGATGCGCAATGACGACGGCGTGCTACGCTCATTGCTGATGGCATCGGGAGTTAAGGAGCTCGAGGCAAGCGGCATAATCGACCGTTACGTATTCGAAGTGCGCCACGCAGTAAGTAGCGAGGGACGAATGGTAATTGATGGTTTCGGAGAGTTCTCCGCCGACCGCAACAACACCATAACATTCGTCGCTAAGCTCATGGTGACACCACGTCCACAGCCAGCAGTTGTAAATAAACCAAAGCCAAAGGGTCCCAAGCAGGGTTATAAGGGCAGAGTAAAGCCTCCCGTTGAGATTCTTGATGAGCGCAAAGTTCCAAAGCTAAGCGACAGACAAGACCTACAAGCGAAGCGTGGCATGAAACACGGCACAAAATCGCAACGCATAGAGGAGGAGGAAAACATCACATTGGGAAAACCTGATGCATATCTTCGCGGATTGAAATATGACAGCAAGAAGAACAAGAAGCGCGAAGAGTCGGGGCATAGCGACAGAGCAGCAAACCCAAGAATCAAGTGGATTATAATCGGGCTTATTGTAGCCATTGCAGCGATTGCAGTTGCGCTCCTATGGCCCAAGAGCGAGGGCACTACCCCTCAGCCAACAGCGAGTACATCGACAATAGAGTCTGCACTATTAATAGACTCATTGGAGATGGGAAGCCAAGAGATTACAAACACGGCAACATTAGAGACCAATAACGCGGAATAAAGGCAATGCATATGACAACAAACGAACTACTATCGGTCAAGCAACGCTTTGGCATCATAGGCAACACCCCAGCGCTGAACACAGCGTTGGAGATAGCTATGCGCGTAGCCCCCACAGACCTGTCGGTATTGGTGACAGGTGAGAGTGGCGTGGGTAAGGAGTTCTTTCCTCAAGTAATACACGCCTACTCGGCACGCAAACACAATAAATATATAGCTGTAAACTGCGGTGCAATACCCGAAGGAACCATAGACTCAGAGCTCTTTGGACATGAAAAGGGCTCGTTCACAGGTGCTATTGAGAGCCGCAAGGGCTATTTCGAGGAGGCTGATGGTGGCACCATCTTCCTCGACGAGGTGGGCGAGCTCCCCATATCGACACAGGTGAGACTGCTGCGCGTGCTACAAACTGGAGAGTTTCTTCGCGTAGGCTCGGCAAAGGTTCAAAAGACAAACGTGCGTGTTGTTGCGGCCACAAACAACGACTTGCTCAAGGCAATTGCCGATGGTCGCTTCCGCGAGGACTTATACTACCGCCTCAACACCGTGCCCATCATTGTACCCCCACTACGCGAGCGCAGAGAGGACATATACCTTCTCTTCCGCAAGTTCGCAAGCGATGTAGCACTACAGTACAAGATGCCAGCAATAACCCTCGATGAGGGAGCAAGAGCTATGCTCGAAGGTCACCACTGGCGCGGCAACATACGCCAACTAAAGAATGTGGCGGAGCAGATATCGGCGATTGAGCAGAGCCGAAACATAACGTCAGATATACTAAGTCGCTATCTACCTAATGAGGGGTATTCGGTGCGCACCATAGGTGGCAACAATAGCGGCGACTACGACAATATGAACACCGAGCGAGAGTTGCTATACAAGATTCTATTCGACATGCGCAGCGACATCAACGACCTTAAGCGTATGATGATGGAGGCGATGAATGGCAGCACCACACCCAACGCTCCAAACTCACACCGCGAGGAGATGACAGCCCTACTTCCGGCACTCCCCGCCTCGCCAACGGGCAACATATCTTACGACTATGACGTGGTTGAGGAGTACGACAATGACACCCCAACACACGAACTCACAAAGGAGGATGTGCAGCGCGAGCAGATAATACAAGCCCTACAACGAAATGGCTACCGTCGCAAGGATGCGGCACGCGAGCTATTTATATCGGAGCGTACACTTTATCGCCGCATGAAGGCGTTAGGTATTGATGACGACACTAAACTTTAACTATGAAAAAGATAATATCTATATTTGCAATCGCAATTATTACGGCGATGTCACTATGCTTCACAAGTAGCTGTGGCTATAAGGTAACATACAACCTCTCAGGTGGTTCTATCCCCCCTGAGGCCAAGACATTCTCGGTGGCATACTTTCCAAACAACGCCCCAATGGTGGCGCCAACACTTAGCAACGTGCTAACCGAGGCACTACGCGACAAGTTCTCACGCCAGACAAGTCTTCAGCAAGTGGAGGAGGGTGGCGATTTTGCATTCGAAGGCGAGATTACAAACTACAGCTCTACTACGGCCTCGGTATCGAGTGGTGACTACGCACTCCAAAACCGCCTCACGATTACCGTTAAGGTAAACTTCCAGAATGCTGTAGACCAAACCACCTCATTCAATGGCAAGACATTCTCATCATATGCCGACTATGATGCATCACAGCTCCTTGTAGATGTACAGGATCAGCTTATCGAGGAGATTGTAGAGGACCTCGTAAACGACATATACATGGCCGCAGCAGGTAATTGGTAAACTAAAGAGCATGGAGAATATAAATAACCATATTAATATAGTGGACATCGAGACACTCGTCGAGAGATACCCATGGTGGAGTGGCGCGCATCTCTCGTTAGCACGCAAGCAGAGCGATGCAGAACGCAACGAGACGACACGCCTTATAGCAACACTACACCCCTTTGCACTCGTTGAACGTCGTAGCATAGACGCTGCACGTCTCACTCATCTGACGACTGATGACCTCATTGAACGCTTCCTAAAACGCGGTGACTATAAAATTGTCGCACAAGATGGTGCTGCAGACGACCTATCGGAGGCAAAAATTGATGAAGATGACGATATGATTAGCGAGGAATTGGCAGAAATTTACAAAAATCAAGGGTTATATAGCGAAGCAATCGCGATATATCGCAAATTAAGTTTGCTAAATTCAGAAAAAAGTATTTACTTTGCGGAACTTATCGCAGAGATTGAAGATAAGATAAATAGAAAGTAACGAAGAATAATTAAATTTATATAACAAGTATGTATACTTTTTGCATTATTATGATTGCTATTGCAAGTATCCTTTTGATACTTGCTGTGTTGGTTCAGAGCCCCAAGAGCGGTATGGCTGCTAACTTTGGTGCTGCTAACCAGACTATGGGCGTACGTCAGACAACTGACTTTCTTGAGAAGTTCACATGGGCTATGATTGCTGCCGTAGTATTCTTCACACTTCTCTCTGTTGTATCATTCGGCGGTGACGAGGAGGCAAAGAACAACCTCGCAACAAAGGCTGGTGATAAGTTTGAGCAGTTCCAGAATGAGACTCAGGTAGAGGGCGATGAGACAATTGTTCTCGGTGAGGGTGCTGATGCTGATGCAGGTGAGCAGACCACTACAACTGAGATTGGCGCAGATGCTCCTACAGAGTAGTCTACAAGACCATTAATCGAAAAGAGTATCTGGCCTGAATAGGTTAGATGCTCTTTTTTGTTATACCGACAAGTTTCATGGGCATGGCGTAATATCTGTACCATGCTCGACATAAAGGAGACCTACACTATTATATATATAAGGTAAATACAAAATCTTAAAACTAACAGAATATGAAAAAGTACGTTTGCACAGCATGTCACTATGTTTATGACCCCGAGGTGGGTGATCCCGAGAATGGCATTCCCGCAGGCACAGCGTGGGAGGATGTAGCCGAGGATTGGACTTGTCCACTCTGCGGTTTGGGCAAGGAGGTTTTCGAGGTTGAGGAGTAACAGAACAACTTCCATCTATATTATTAGGGCGTGTAGAGAGCATCTATACGCCCTAACACATTTATAAAAATGTAAAAATTAGAAGCAAAGTGTTGCAAAACAAAAAAATATTACTACCTTTGCACCGCTTTATGCACGAAACTTTAATTTAATTTACAGTTATGAACAATTACGAAACCGTTTTCATTGTCACTCCCGTCCTCTCTGACGCACAGGTGCAGGAGGTTGCTGACAAATTCCAGGGCGTAATCACCGAGAACGGCGGTCAGATTGTGAATGTGGAGAACTGGGGCCTCAAGAAGCTCGCTTATCCTATTCAGAAGAAGACTACCGGTTTCTACTTCCTCGTAGAGTTCACCGGTGAGGGCTCAATCATCAACACTCTCGAGACACAGTACCGTCGCGATGAGCGCATCATTCGTTTCTTAACTTTCAAGCAGGACAAGTTCGCTGTTGAGTACTCTCAGAAGCGTCGCGCTAAGCTTGCTAACAAAACTCAGGAGTAATCATGGCAGAGAACACACAGCAGGGTGCATCTGAGATCCGTTATCTCAACCCCGTATCAGTAGACGTTAAGAAGAAGAAGTACTGCCGTTTCAAGAAGCTCGGCATCAAGTACGTAGACTATAAGGACGGTGAGTTCTTGAAGAAGTTCCTCAACGAGCAGGGTAAGATTTTGCCTCGTCGTCTCACAGGTACTTCTCAGAAGTATCAGAAGAAGGTTGCTCAGGCAGTTAAGCGTGCTCGCCACCTCGCAATCCTTCCATTCGTAACCGATTGTATGAAATAATAAAGAGGAGGATAGACCATGGAAGTAATTCTTATCAAAGACGTAGAGAACTTGGGCTACACAAACGACATCGTTAACGTTCGCCCCGGCTATGCCAACAACTACTTGATTCCTCAGGGCTTCGCTAAGGCTGCTACTGCTTCTGCAAAGAAGGTACTCGCTGAGAACCTTCGTCAGCGCGCTCACAAGGACGCTAAGATTCTTGCTGACGCTCAGGCTTTGGCTGAGACTATCAACAACCTTCACCTCACTATCACTGCTAAGGCAGAGGAGGAGAAGATCTTTGGTGCTGTAACAGCTGCTGACCTTGCTGCTGCACTTCAGGAGAAGGGCATCGAGGTAGACCGCAAGAACATCACTGTAGACTCTGTTAAGACTCTTGGTGAGTTCGAGGCTGTTGCTAAGCTTCACCGCGAGGTTAAGGCTACAATCAAGTTCGCTGTTGTAGCTGAGTAATTTTTGTAGATTATCCGCTTCACGCGGTATCTATATGCTCCCTGGATGGAAACATCTGGGGAGTTTTTTTTTGTACCTACGCCCCACCACGCTTTGCCGTACATACGCAACAACCGTCGCATACTAAATCATTCGGACACCAAACACTCCTACTATTCTATTTTTCCATAAGCACCTGTGTAACAACTGGCATTGAAATTGTTCTCAAACTCTCCAAAATATTGCGCTTTGTTTGGTGGATTAAAAAATAATATTTAACTTTGTAGTGACTTAAGAGGTGGAGTGACACATCAAGAATCACGCTATAAACACCTGATATTAAGTCACATGTGTATTGTATTACGATTATAGGGAGGGGGCAAGCGTCTCTACCTATGTTGTGCATATAGGCGAAGTATGCCAAAAAAACAATTACAAACAACATAAACATTTTACAATTTTTAACTTAAAACACTCAAAACAATGAAAAAGCTTTTATCTATTTTGGCTCTTGCGCTATGCTTCGTAGCGTGCCAAAATGAGGGCGTTGAGAATGCCACTAATGGCGATCTCGCAAACGTTGTTCTTACAGTGGATGCTCCCGAGCTTGGCGCAACACGCGCTGATGCTGACGCAAACGCTGGCAAGAATAGTGCGTTCGGTGCAATCGACTTCTTCAACGATGCCGATTGGGCAAACTTCGACTTGCGTTACATCCTCGAGGTGTACGACGCAAATGACAACGGTACTGGCAAGCCTATCTACCGCGAGCGTTTGGTAGAGTGCGTAGACAAGTACCAGCCCATCACTTTTGACTTGCGTCTTGTTCCTAATCGTGAGTACAAGTTTGTTGTATTTGCAGACTTCGTTGAGCAGGGTTCTAAGGATGACCTCTACTACGACACTACAGATTTCAGCAACATCACTGCTAAGACTGGTGCAGAGGGTTGGAACGCTATGAACGAGGTACGCGATGCTTACTTTGTATCTGAGAATGTAGAGGTTTCTACAAGCCTTGCAAAGACTCTTACATTGACTCGTCCTTTCGGTAAGGTACGTGTTATCGCTACTGACCTCGACTACATCGCTGGTTACTCAGCTCCTGGTTATGTAGAGGTTACTTACCACACTGAGGCTCTCTACAAGTCATTTAACGCTATTAACGGTCAGCTCAACGCTACACAATTGGCAGGTAATGAGCTTGTTTATGGTTTCGAGGTTAAGAAGGATGCTCCCTACACTAAGGGTTATGATGCAGAGGCAAAGAACCAGACTCTCTTCGCTGACTACCTCTTCGCACGTGAGGGTCAGCAGATGCCTATCAACTTCAAGATGGCTGTTTACGAGTCTAAGGGTGGCCGTCTTATCAAGGAGACCGACTTCAACACTCAGATCCCCGTACAGCGTAACCACTTGACTACTATCATCGGTGATGTGCTTACTACTGAGGCTAACATCACTATCGTT
>JAZRAW010000077.1:0-1807 GCA_045634765.1 Alistipes sp. | reverse complement strand
CGAATATATAACTAACAAATATACACATACTATGTCAGGATTGAAATTTGACAAGCGTGAGTTGGGTAATCTTGAGTATGCACTCGATAGAGAGGTGCTTGCTACGGACCGTCGTGGTGGTTACATGGCTACTACAATCGTAGGTTGCAACACACGCAAGTATCACGGTTTAATGGTTGCACCTATAGACAGGAGCGACCGCACTTATGTATTGTTGTCGTCGCTCGACGAGACTATCATGCAGCACGACCAGTCGTTTAACCTTGCACTGCACCGCTTTGAGGGCACCTACGAGCCTCGTGGTCACAAGTACATAACCGACTTTGAGTACACTCCAACCCCAACAATTACCTATCGTGTGGGTGGCGTAATCTTGAAGAAAGAGTTGTTGTGGATTCACAATCGCACACAGCTTATGATTCGCTATACGCTTGTCGATGCTCACTCTGACACCACATTGCGTCTTCGCCCATTGTTGGCATTCCGCGATAAGCACTCGCTCTCGAAGGCAAATATGGATGCCGACGGCCGTGCTTACCCCATCCCCTATGGCGTAAAGTGCCGCTTGTATGATGGCTTCCCATGGCTCAATATGCAGCTTAGCAAGGAGGAGTCGGAGTTCGTGGCTGCTCCCGACTGGTACTATAACTTCGAGTACCGCAAGGAGCTTGCTCGTGGCTATGAGGGTCATGAGGACTTGCTTACTCCTGGCTACTTCGAGTTCAACATCAAGAAGGGCGAGAGCGTAATCTTCTCTGCTGCTACCGATATGATGGCATCACCCGAGACTATCTCGGCAGTATATGAGGGTGCTTTGGCACGCCGCACACACAAGATTGATTTCTTGAGCTGCCTCGAGCACTCGGCACGTCAGTTCGTTATCCGCCGTCCCGAGAACCGCACAGAGGTTATCGCGGGCTACCCATGGTTTGGCCCATTCTTGGAGGATACATTCATGGCATTGCCCGGTTTGACACTCTCGCAAGGTCACAAGGAGGATTGCATCGATGTTCTCGACACCGCAGTGCGTGATATGCAGGAGAGCGGTATGTTCGAGGGCCGAGAGCTCAATGTTACAGCAGATGCACCCCTTTGGTTCTACTTCACGCTCCAGCAGTTGGAGAAGCACATCTCGCAAAAGGAGTTGTGGGCAAAGTATGGCGAAGTGATGAAGTCTATCCTCGCGGCATACCGCAGAGGCTTTGCCGAGGAGGTTAAGATGCACGACAATGGTCTTATCTGGGCAGCGGCAGCTCGTCCTCTTACATGGATGGGTACCAATGTCGATGGCCAGCCTCTAACACCACGTCGTGGCTACCCCGTAGAGCTTCAGGCATTGTGGTATAACGCTGTGTCATATACATTGGCTGTGGCAAAGAAGCAGGGCGACAAGGAGTTCGTAGCGGAGTGGAAAGCACTTCCTGAGATTATTAAGAACTCGTTTGTCAACAACTTCTGGTTGGACGAGGGTTACTTGGCAGACTATGTAAATGCTGATGAGATTAACAAGTTTATCCGCCCCAACATGGTTGTAGCGGTGGGCTTGGACTACACAATGCTTGATGAGGAGAAGCGTGTACGCGTACTTCAGGTGGTTAACGAGCACTTGCTCACTCCTCGTGGCTTGCGCACATTGTCGCCACGCAACATCCTCTATAAGTCGAACTACAACGAGGATCAGCGTTCGCAGGACCTTGCATCGCGCAACGGCTCGGCATGGGTATGGCCTCTCATGTTCTATGTTAAGGCTTGCTTTGCTATCGGTGGCGAGCGCTATGTGGACGATGCACGTAAGTTGTTGGAGGCA
>JAZRAW010000076.1:0-13191 GCA_045634765.1 Alistipes sp. | reverse complement strand
CCCTTGGGGTCTACCTTCAAAATCTTGCGTCCGTCGCACTCTACAACCTTTACATAGTCCTTCGTGAGAAGGCGATACTCTGTCTTATCCGCCTGGATAGGATAGGGCTCCTGATAGATGAAATCAGCCATAATTGTCTTTGTTAGTTGTTGTTATTGTTGTTATGCTTTGCTGGCATAGGGGTAATCTTTGTATGCTTAAAGTCGTGTTTATCGGCAGATAACTCGCGGATGTCGAGGTTCTGGATGCGTAGGCGTAACGTATCAGGATTGATAGCTTCGTGCTCGGCCTCCTCCACAATCTCTTCAGTGGACTCCTCAACAGCCTCATTTGCGGTCTGCTTCTGAACGAAGTCGACGATGCCGAAGACGAAGACTACGGACACCAACACGGGGCATACCCAGCGCAACAAGAAGCGGATGATGGGGTACGACTTACGGTCGATGCCACCCTCAGCGGTAAGCTCCGCACGCATAGCCTCCTTCTTCCATACCCAGCCCACGAATACCGCCGTAAGGATGCCCAACAATGGGAGCATGACGATAGAGGTGAAGTTGTCAAGAAGCGAAAAGAAGTTCATGCCCGCAAGTGTGTAGTCGCTCCACACGCCCAACGACAACGATGCCGCCGTAGCAAGCACAAGGGCGATGAGCGTAACGAGGCGTGCGCCATGCTTACGTGACATGCCGCGCTTCTCTACGAAGTAGGATGTAACAGCCTCATGCATGGAGATGGTCGAAGATATCGCCGCAAGCGCCAAGAGCAAGAAGAAGAGCGCAGCCCAGACATTACCCATGGGCATAGCGGAGAATACTTTGGGCATAGCGACAAATGCCAACTGTGGACCACTCTCATTCTCAACGCCTGCCGAGAAGATGATGACCGCAGCCAAGAGCGCAACGAGGGTATCCAACGACACCACGCTGATTGCCGTGCCCGCAATCTTGGTTCCATCCTTGAAGTATGAGCCGTAGATGAGCATAGCACCCATGCCGATAGAGAGGGTGAAGAATGCCTGACCCATGGCTGCGAGGAATGTCGAGCCAGATACCTTAGAGAAGTCTGGAGTAAAGACATTACCCAACGCCTCACGACCCTCGGGTAGCCACAACGAGTAGACGGCCAAGACTATGAGGATGGCGAAGAGTAGGGGCATCATGATTTTCGATGCCTTCTCGATGCCGCCCTGCACACCTCCCGAGATTATGGCATGGTTAGCGACGATGAAGAGGTAGGCATAGAGCAGTGGCTGCCATGTGCCCGTCGTGAAGGTATTGAAGAAACCACCGAAGTCACTACCTATGGCATCTGTAGCCGAGGCGATAGTGTAGTTTATGGTCCATCCCGCGATGACGAAGTAGTAGCCCATGATGAGGGTTACCGAAATAAGACCCATAGCACCGAGCCATCCCCAGCCTCGCTTAATCGTAGCAAAGGCATCTACAGGGTTCTTCTTGGTGTTGTGACCCACCGAGAACTCCGCAATGAGCAATGGTAGACCGAGAAAAAGGATACATCCCAAGTATATGAGGATGAAGGCGCCACCACCATTCTCCGAGGTGATATAGGGGAAACGCCAAATGTTACCCAGGCCTATTGCCGAGCCTGCGGCAGCGAGGATGGCGGCAAGCTTACCGCCAAAACCTCCGCGCGATGTTGTCTGATTAGCCATGATGCTTATCCTATTAGTGTTACACTTACCTTGTCGATTTTACCACCGAGGGGTGGGGCAATCTTCGCCACGGTGCACTCCACCTCCACAATCTGGGGGAAGGCCTCCTTTATCGCGGCGATGACATTCGATGCCGCAGCCTCTATCGTACGCTGTGTGCGCTGCATGGTGCGCTCCACAATCTCGAATACGGTCAAGTAGTTCACCGCCTGTGTCACGTCGTCCGTTGCGGGGAGGTCGCCCAGCGGAGTGCGGATAACGATATCGACACGAAAGCGGTTGCCCACCTGCTGCTCGAGGTCGTAGCAACCATGAAAGGCGCGTACATAGATGCCGTCAAGGCGTATGGTGTATATCGGATTCACAATCTTATATTATATTGATAGTTAACGGGTTACTCAACGGTGATAAGGTAGTAATTCTTCTTGCCGCGCTGCACCAAGAGGTACTTACCCGCGATGAGGTCTGCCTCGCTCACGCCACGCATAGCATCTGCTACCTTCTCCTTGTTGAGTTGCACGCCACCACCCTGAATCATCTTGCGGCACTCACCCTTTGAGGGGAATACCTTGCAAGCCTCGGCCACGATATCCACGAAGGGCTTCTCCATGTCGGCACGAGTGATTGTGAACTGTGGTACACCCTCGAATACCTGCAACAATGTTGCCTCATCCAACGAGCGCAATGCCTCGGATGTAGCGTTGCCGAAGAGGATGTTTGTCGCTGCTTGTGCCTTCTCGAGCTCCTCCTTCGAGTGGATGGTCTCGGTGAGCACCTCCGCAAGGCGCTTCTGCAATACGCGCAAGTGGGGCGCTGCGTCGTGCTCCTCGATAAGGGTCTCAATAGTAGAACGGTCAAGCAATGTAAAAATTTTGATGTAGCGCTTGGCGTCCTCGTCGCTCACGTTGAGCCAGAACTGGTAGAATTTGTAGGGCGAGGTGTAGCGCGCATCGAGCCATACGTTGCCGCTCTCTGTCTTACCGAACTTTGTGCCGTCAGCCTTGGTGATAAGGGGGCAGGTGATTGCGAATGCCTCATTCTCGCCACCGAGCTTACGGCGGATAAGCTCCGTACCTGTCGTGATGTTACCCCACTGGTCTGCGCCACCGAGCTGGAACTTACAGCCATACTCCTTGTAGAGGTGCAAGAAGTCGTAGCCCTGCAAGAGCTGGTATGTGAACTCCGTAAATGACATGCCGTCGCCGTCGCCATTGAAGCGCTTCTTAACAGAGTCCTTCGCCATCATGTAGTTCACAGTGATACACTTACCGATGTCGCGCGCGAACTCAAGGAATGAAAACTCCTTCATCCAGTCGTAGTTGTTCACCAGTATTGCCTTGTTCTCGGCCTCAGAGTCGAAGTCGATGAGCTTCGAGAGCTGGTTCTTGATAGCCTCCTGGTTATGGCGCAATGTAGCCTCGTCGAGGAGATTGCGCCCCTGTGACTTACCCGAGGGGTCGCCAATCATGCCTGTTGCGCCACCGATAAGGGCGATGGGGCGGTGACCACACATCTGGAAGTGCTTCAAAATCATGACACCCACGAGGTGACCGATATGGAGTGAGTCTGCTGTGGGGTCAATACCGAGGTATGCCGAAGCCATACCCTTCTTAAGCTCCTCATCAGCACCAGGCATAACGGTATGAATCATACCGCGCCACTCAAGTTCTTCAATAAAATTTTTCATTCTTTCGTTTATGTTTTAGTTATCTTATTTTCAATATTATCGCTTTCGCACTCCGTCATTCCGAAGGAGCAGAGCGACTGTGTGATTCTCAACTAATTAGTAATGAGCAATTAGCAATTAGTAATGATATTATGAATGTCATTCTGAACGTAGTGAAGAATCTCAAGGTCTCGGACAATGACCGCTGATACAGACTTCGCTATTGTCCCTTTTGTCTCTATCGTCCCTATCGTCTCAAAAAAATAACAAAAGAGACCCAAGAGACCTAAGAGACGAGAGAGAGGTCTCGGACAATGACGGAGTATAGTATCACCCTCGCAATGACACTACAACACTACTCTGCATCGAGTTTCATGCGATCAATCATATCTACTAAGCGCTCGTTCTTGGCTATGAGGTGTTTCAGTCTATCCTCAAGCGTGATGGGGCGCGACGCTTTAATCTGCTCGTTGACCTCAACCTCTATCTCTACAAGACCCTTGACGCCACTCACCTCGGCGATGATGCGCTGCAAATCGGCCTTCTCGTACATAATCTCATCGTGCAACTCGCGCGAAGGCACTGCCATCTTCAACACGTTGGCCTCGACACTAAAGTTGAGGAAGGCAACGCTGATGCGTGGGCGCTCACGCTTGATACGGTCGACGATGGCATCCCTCTTGAGCGATATCTTCTCCTCGCACGTTGGGTCTACAAACACAACCTCACTCTTTGTCGCCTCCTGCTCGGCAAGCTCCGTCGCCGTTAGGGCGTCACCATTGAGCAATCCGCTGAGAGAGACGCCACCAGATGTCACCTTGCGTTGTGCACGCCTTACACCAGGCTTTGCCTCGGCACTCTCCGCCGCAGCAACCTTAGCCCCCTCAACCGCTACGCTCTGCACCTGTGGTTGTGGCGCGGGTGGCGTTGCTACCTCGGGCTGAACAGATTGTGGCGCTACCGTCTGCGGAACGGGTTGTGGTGCGGGTTGTGGTGGTGCCACCTGCGCGGGTTGTGGTGCTACTGCAACGAAATCGGCAAGGGCGAAATTTGTAGCAAAAGTCAGCGGTTCGAACTCGTCGAGCGACAGCGACCCTACCTCGTCATTTTTTTTTTGACCGAGACCCGCAATCTTCATGAGTCCCAGTTCAACAAGCAGTCGCTGATTTGACGACTGTCGTATCTTTCCGTCCGCCTCCGTGAGCAACGCTATGGCGTTGAACAAGAAGAGCTCGTTGCACGCCGCAGCCTGAGCCTTGTACCTCTCAACAAGCGTACCCGTAAACTCGACAAGCGAGACCGCAGGGCCCTTTGCCATAAGGAGGTCGCGCATATGGGCATTCAATCCCGAGACGAACACCTGGGGCGAGAAGCCCTTGGACAACACCTCGTCAAACAACATCAGAGCATCGACATAGTTGCCCGCGAGGAGCAGTTCCGTAGCCTTGAAGTAGGTATCGTAGTCGAGGACATTGAGCGTAGATGCCACATCCTTATAGTTGAGTTTAGCACCACAGAACGAGACCGCCTTGTCGAACATCGACAGAGCATCACGCATACCGCCATCCGCCTTATGGGCGATGAGGTTGAGCGCCTCGTCGTCAGCCTCGACACCCTCCTTCGTAGCGATATAGCGCAGATACTCCACGCCATCCTCAACCCTTATGCGGTTGAAGTCGTATATCTGACAGCGCGAGAGGATGGTGGGGATAATCTTATGCTTCTCGGTTGTTGCGAGCACAAAGATGGCGTGCTGGGGAGGCTCCTCTAAGGTCTTCAAGAAGGCGTTGAACGCCGCAGATGAGAGCATGTGAACCTCGTCGATGACGAATACCGAGTAGCGACCCTGCTGCGGGATGATGCGCACCTGCTCGATGAGGTTGCGGATGTCATCCACAGAGTTGTTCGATGCCGCATCGAGCTCGTGAACATTCAGCGAGCGACCCTCGTTGAACGAACGACACGACACACACTCGTTGCACGCCTCACCCGACTGGGGATTGAGGCAGTTGATAGCCTTGGCGAAGATACGCGCACAGGTGGTCTTACCCACACCGCGAGGACCGCAGAAGAGGTAGGCATGTGCCAACTGACCACGCTCGATGGCGTTCTTCAAAGTTGATGTTATATGACGCTGTCCGACAACCGAAGCGAAGGTTGCGGGACGATACTTGCGTGCTGATACTACAAAATTCTCCATAACTCGACAAAGGTAGTAAATATTTCTAATAAATATGCTCACACGCGCGCGAATTTTTGCAATTGTAGAATTTTTGTATATTTGCAAGGTGAACCAAAACTAATAACACTGAATATGAGAATTTCGAGAAGACTTTTTACTGCACTGATAGCTATGCTATTATGCATCGGAGGTGTACAAGCACAGTCTAACGGCTTTAATCTAATCGTGGTTGGTGACCCACAGCCCCAAACCAAGGAGCAGATAACACGCCTCGAAAGGGAGATAATACCTCAAATTGCCACTATCGTCGAAGAGTACAAAGAGACGGGATACCCCACAGCGATACTCCTTACGGGTGATGTGGTGTGGGACAACATGAGGTTTCTACCCCGCGTCAAGGCCGACTTCGAAGCACTCGGCGTACCCGTATATGCCGTTATTGGCAACCACGACCACAACAAACTCTTCGAGCGTAACCAGAGGCGTGCAGAGAGAAACTATGTCGAGGCTTGGGGAGCACGCAACCAGGCATTCATGCTTGGCGAGACACTCTTCGTCACCTTCGACAATATCGACTACACTGACTTCACATACTACACCCTAAAGGTTGACGACGACCAACTTGTATGGCTCGCTGAAGTGATGGATGAATATCCTGATGTTGAGCACGTTGCAGTGTGCATGCACGGCCCTGCAACAGACAAGCGCAATGGAGGTTTCATACCCTATGCCAAGCCCATCGTGCGCATCATTGGCGATCGTAAAATAGACTTTATAACGGGTCATGGCCACCGCCACTTTACTGCCGACCACACCCCCGATATAGTTGAGCACAGCGTGGCACAGGTAAACGGCAACCTATGGTTTGCACCCATCTGCCCAGATGGCACACCCCAGGGCGTCTTCTGCATCGAGGAGCGCGATGGAGAGTGGAGATGGCACCACAGAGTGCTCGGCAAGAGCGCCGACGAGCAGCTTGTTGTCTACCCCACTGGTCGCGTTAAGGAGCATGAGGAGTATGTCGTGGTAAAGGTCATAGGTTGGGATGATAAGTGGCAGTTGTCGTGGAGCGAGGATGGCAAAGATATGGGGGCAATGGAGCAGATAACAATCTTCGATCCCGACTATATGTACTATGTGGAGAACGAGGCCGACTACCGCGAGAAGTATATGCGACGTTTGCGCCGTTCGGCAAGACAACATAGCCACTACTTCCGCTGCAAGCCCACAACGCTAAATAGCGAGATTACAATAACCGCTACCGACCGCTTTGGCAGAGTATTCACCGAGACGTTATAATAAGACAACCGCCATACTCCGTTGAGAATATGGCGGTTGTTTCATATTTAATAATGTTATCTTGTTAGCCTATTAAGGGCACTCTCCACATCGTACGATGATGTGAAATTAGGTGCAATGACCAAGTTTCCTGTTCTGTCAATAGCACCCCACTGACCCTTCGACACCTCAACTATAGCAAAGCCATCGCTACTCATCGAGCGCGCATAGAGGTATTGTGGCGCAATCGCCCACTGACCATAGTAGTTTAGGAAACCATACAACCCCGTAGCCTTATCCTCAGCAACCCATAGGTCGATGCCGCAGTAGCGACCCCTCTCCATGCTTGCTATTGCTGACTCAACATCATACATAGATGCGAAGTTTGGGTTGATTACAACCTGAGCCAAGGTGTTGATAGCGCCATACGACCTATCGCCAAACTCCACAATTGCGAGACCCATATCCCTATCGAAGTTACGGGCATAGCGATACTGGGGAGCGATAGCCCACAGACCAAACTCATTGAGGTAGCCATAGAGACCCGTACCAGGGTCCTCGGCGAGGGTGAGCGACGCAGCAGAGGGAGCTAAGAGAGCCGAAGTAACAACACTTGAAGTAGTAGAGGTTGTCGATGTGGTAACGGCAGGTTGTGTTATGGCTGTTAACAAACTACAAGATAGGCAAAATGCCGACGAGACTACAATGATAAATAGGCGTTTCATACTACATATATCTTTAAATTAAATACTCATACCTTGTCACAAGGTGACTACTCATCTACAAATATAACTCTATTTTTTAAATTTTCAAAACTCTTATACCCTATGACAATATAATAACTAACTAAATTCTCTATATATTTTATATTTGTATATATTTTTTATATCTTTGCTTAATATTAACTATCAAACAAGCAATTAAATGAAACGTCAAGACCTACTCTTCGCCCTTGTGATGTTGGCGATATTCCTACCCTTCTTCCTCTTTGAGCCAGCATATGCATGGTATACCGACTTCAATGGTAACCACCCCATGGTTATGGCATTCCTCAAGTTTGGTATCCTCGCAACATTGGGCGAGATGCTCGGCTGCCGCATATCGACAGGCAACTACACAACTCCCACATTCGGAGTAGTACCACGCATGGTTGTTTGGGGCGTGCTCGGTGTCGTTATCTCGATGGCGATGACCGTATTCTCTATAGGCATTCCTGGATTTATCGCTAAGATGGGAGGAGAGGAGCTCGTTGCGGCATTTGGCGCAGAGAGCATCTCATGGGGTAAGTTCGTCGTGGCGCTCTCAATCTCTGTCATGATGAACACCTTCTTCGCACCCGTCTTCATGACCTTCCACAAGATTACCGACACACATATCGCAGAGTGTGGCGGTTCGGTAAAGGCTCTATTCAAGCCTATACCCATGCGTCGCCTTATCTCAACCCTCAACTGGGAGCGTCAGTGGGGCTTCATCTTTAAGAAGACCATTCCGCTATTCTGGTATCCTGCACACACCATCACCTTTATGCTCCCCGCAGAGTATCGTGTGCTCTTCGCAGCCTTGTTGGGCGTGGCACTCGGCGTAATCCTCGCAATCGGCGCGCGCAAGAAATAGCCTGATAATCAGCATATATAAAAGTGTCTTATATGACTATAAGAAATCATTAAGGAAAATCTATTGCAGAATGAAAAAATGCTCTTATATTTGCACTCGGAAACAGAAAGAAAACCAATAAAAAAAGATATAAAAATCATGGAGGTTCTATAAATTAGTTCGAGTTGATTTTGAAGAGTATTTCGAGGAGATTTCTCAGCTCTTCAGAAGGCACAATGCGAGCATTGTAACTGAGGAAAGATGAGAAATGTGCCGAAATGAATTCAAAAGCAACCGAAATAGAATCTCTTAAGACAACGAAAACCTTTTATACTAATTTATAGAACATCCATTATTAACACCTAAAACTAATAAGATTATGGCAAAGAAGTTCATTTGTTCAGTATGCGGATATATTCACGAGGGTAACGAGGCACCTGAGCAGTGCCCATTGTGCAAGGTTGGTGCAGACAAGTTCACCGAGATGGCAGAGGAGAATAAGGCACTTGAGTTCGTAACAGAGCACAAGATTGGCGACGGTAAGGTTGACAACGCTGAGATTCTTGAGGGCCTCAACAACCACTTCATGGGCGAGTGCACAGAGGTAGGTATGTACTTGGCAATGAGCCGTCAGGCAGACCGCGAGGGCTACCCCGAGATCGCTGAGGCATTCAAGCGCTACGCATTCGAGGAGGCAGAGCACGCATCGAAGTTCGCTGAGCTCTTGGGCGACTGCGTATGGGATACAAAGACCAACCTCGAGAAGCGTATGAACGCTGAGAGCGGCGCTTGCGCAGACAAGATGCGCATCGCAGCACTTGCTAAGCAGAACAACTACGACGCTATCCATGACACCGTTCACGAGATGGCAAAGGATGAGGCACGCCACGGCAAGGGCTTCGAGGGTCTCTACAACCGCTACTTCAAGTAGTAAGATAGAACAAATTTGATAAAAAGGGCTGTCAACCGACAGTCCTTTTTTTGTTCGTGGATTCTGATGAGTTCTGGTAGGTTGATTGGTGGTGGTCGTGAGCTGACCTCGAGACCCCTCTCATCAGAACCTATTAGAACCCATCAGAACCCAAACCGCATCAACGCCCCACACTTCAAATTTTTTCCTTCATTTTGGTCTATTCTTTGAAAAAAAATTCATATCTTTGAACGTTGTATGCTATGCATACAGGTTTAATGAGACAACAAAACGATACGGAACTATGAATAACAAGTATCAACTACCAAAAGATGGTGGACTCATCAAGGAGTCGGCACCAAAAGATATTGTGCATAGATATGAGCGTATGCCAACCCGCGTATTCGAGAGCGAATACCATGGCGTACAGCATGTTGCAGATGTAATATGCCGCCTCGTGCGTAACCATGTAGACAACGCCTCAGCACGCGACATCTACGAAGAGTTACCACCATTCGTGCTCGGCCTTACAACAGGTCGCACACCCCTCGGCCTATACCGCGAGCTCGTGAAGCGCCACAAGGCTGGCGAGATATCGTTCAAGAGCGTAGCCGTATACTCTCTCGATGAATTCTACCCCATACGTCGCACCGAGCAGCAGAGCCGCAACTTCCGTATCCACGACGAGTTTCTCAAGCATATCGACATACAGCCAGAGAATGTGCACATCCCCGATGGCACAATACCCGAGAGCGAGGTATCGGAGTACTGCGCAAACCTCGACAAATCTATCCGCAAGATAGACCTCATGATTATAGGCTTCGGAGAGCAGGGCCAGGTGGGATTCAACGAGCAGGGCTCATACGCCAAGTCGCACACACGCCTCGTGGAGCTATCACACAACTCTCGCAAGGTGCAGTCGAGTCAGTTCTTTGGCTTGGATAACACACCAAAGATGGCTATCACAATGGGTATAGGCACCATTATGCGTGCCGACCGCATAGTGCTCATGGCATGGGGCGAGGAGAAGGCTGCCGCAGTACAGCAGATTGTAGAGGGCGAGATTACCGACCGCGTGCCCGCAAGCCACCTCCAGGAGCACCACAACATCGAATTGGTCATCGACGAGAGTGCAGCAGAGAACCTTACACGCGTGCAGACGCCATGGCTTGTAGGCCCATGTGAGTGGACACCCAAGTTTGTGAGAAAGGCTGTGGTATGGCTCTGCGGCATAGTGAACAAGCCTATCCTCAAGCTCACATACAAGGACTACATCGAGAATTCGTTGGGTCAGCTACTCGAGAAGTGCGGAACATACGACAAAATCAACATCCGCGTATTCAACGACCTCCAGCACACCATAACAGGCTGGCCAGGAGGTAAACCCAATGCCGATGACTCGACACGCCCCGCACCCTCGCTCCCCTACCCCAAGCGCGCACTCATCTTCTCGCCACACCCCGACGACGATGTCATCTCTATGGGTGGCACCTTCATCCGCCTTGTGGAGCAGGGCCACGATGTACACGTTGCGTACCAGACATCGGGTAACGTGGCGGTGCACGACGACGTGGTATTGCAGAACGTAGACACAGCACGCGAGCTCGGCCTCGGCAACACCTACGAGGAGGTCAAGCAGACCATAGAGTCGAAGCGTCGCGGTAAGCCCGAGCCACGCAAGCTCCTCGACATCAAGGGTGCTATACGCCGTGCTGAGGCACGCGCAGCAGTGCGCTCATTCGGCCTCAACCCCGACACCAACGCACACTTCCTCAACCTCCCATTCTACGAGACAGGAGGCATCAAAAAGGGTGAGCTCACATCGAAGGATATAGACATCATCGTAAAACTCCTGCGCGAGATACGCCCACACCAGATATACGCTGCGGGCGACCTTGCCGACCCACATGGTACACACCGCACATGTATGGAGGCCATCCTCGAGGCACTCGATGTTACGAAGGATGACGACTGGCGCGAGGAGTGCCACCTATGGCTCTACCGCGGTGCATGGATGGAGTGGAACCTCGGTATGGTCGATATGGCAGTGCCCCTATCGCCCGACGAGATGCTCAAGAAGCGCCACGCCATCTACCGCCACCTCTCGCAGAAGGACATCGTGCCCTTCCCAGGTAGCGACACCCGCGAGTTCTGGCAGCGTGCCGAGGCGCGTACGCAGAACACCGCACAGCTATACGACAAACTCGGCATGGCAGAGTACCAGGCAATAGAGGTCTTTGTAAAAATGTTTTAGGCTACGGGAAGGTATGTGCGCTAATGAGTGGCGATGTACTTCCCGATTGTCTACCGCTAATTAAAGAAATATTTTACCCAATAATAAAGAATTATGAGAGTTATCATCAAAGATAGATCGAGCGAGGTGGCCGAGTGGGCTGCAGCGCATATCGTAGCAGAGATTAAGGCTAAGGCAGCAAAAACCGACGCACCCTTCGTGCTCGGACTCCCCACAGGCTCAACACCCCTTGAGACATACCGCGAGCTCATCCGCCTACACAAGGCGGGCGAGGTGTCGTTCAAGAATGTCATCACCTTCAACATGGATGAGTATGTAGGCCTCGAGGAGTCGCACCCCGAGAGCTACCACTCCTTCATGTGGACAAACTTCTTCTCACACATCGACATCGACCCCGCGAATGTGCACATCCTCAACGGCAACGCCCCCGACCTTAAGGCCGAGTGCGAGGCATACGAGGCAGCCATCGTGGCAGCGGGAGGCATCGACCTCTTCATGGGTGGCGTAGGTGAGGATGGCCACATCGCCTTCAACGAGCCATTCTCGTCGCTCCAGTCGCGCACACGCATCAAGACCCTAACACCCGACACCATCGCTGTGAACTCACGCTTCTTCGGTGGCGACATCTCGTTGGTGCCCACACAGGCGCTCACCGTGGGCGTAGGCACAATCATGGATGCCCGCAAGGTGCTCATCCTCGCAACAGGTCGCAAGAAGGCACGCGCATTGCGCCACGCCATCGAGGGCAGCTACAACCATCAGTGGACACTCTCGGCATTGCAGCTCCACCCCGCAGGCATCATCGTTGCGGACGACGCTGCCGTAGAGGAGCTCCGCGTGGCTACATACCGCTACTTCAAGGATATCGAGCACTAAACGTGCAGCGCCACTACTAATCACTAATTCCTCATTACTGATTAAAATGAAAGAGGTACTAAAATACTATAAAGACTTCCCAAAGGAGGGTATCGTCTTTGTTGACATCATCCCCTTCTTGCAGAATAAGGCCATCTTCCGTGAGCTCACACACCGCGTAGGCGAGGCCTGCACAACAGCCACAATCATCGCCCCCGAGGCGCGTGGCTTCCTCTTCGCAGCGCCCCTTCTCACCGAGGCGGAGCATGTCGAGAACATCGTCCCCGTGCGTAAGAGCGGCAAACTCCCCTTTGCTGAGGGCGACCTTAAGGAGGTGCTCATCGAGAAGGAGTATGGCTTCGACAAGCTCTACTACCGCCTTAGCGACATCGCCACAAGCCCCGCAACGGGAGATGTTATCAAGGTGAGCATCCTCGATGATGTGCTCGCTACGGGTGGCACAGCCGAGGGCCTTGCAGAGTCGCTCCAGAGCCAGCGCATCGTAAAGGATGGCAAGGAGTATGGCGTGAAAGTTAAGGAGTTTGTCTTTATCGTGGAGATTGAGGAGCTTGGCGGCAAGTCACGCTTGGAGAAGATTGCCCCCGTGCGCTCCATCACAGTTATATAGTTGACACACAATACTTTGTAGCGATGTCGGAGATACTTCGTCGAGAGATAAAGTATGTCGGCGGTGTGGGCGAGGTACGCGCACGCCTCCTCGAGCGCGAGGTGGGCGTACGCACCATTGGCGACCTGCTCGCCCGCTACCCCTATCGCTACA
>JAZRAW010000075.1:0-34008 GCA_045634765.1 Alistipes sp. | reverse complement strand
ACTGGTGCAATGTGTATAATCTCAGCCAGGGTAACCATGCGGTATTCCCTAACACCACCATTCGAGTTCTACCGCAAAGGTAAGTAAAAAAATCTTATGTTGGTGCGCCCTCACCCGATTTTTTATGGCAAAAAAATAGAGTGCGATTAAGAAGTTCTTAAGAACTTAATGTCAGAATTTTGTATGGTTTGTAAATCTGAAAAGAGTTGCGAAACTTGGCTTCGCGAGTGCCTTTGGACGCAAATAGCGACCTGTTGAGGGTCGCTTTTTGTGCGGGTTGATATCAGGTTGTAGAACGATTGTAATAATATTTTCTTAACTTTACATCGGTAAATCGCAATTTAATAGATATGGAATTACAAACCCAAAGATTGTTGCTGAGACCTTGGCAAGAGGATGATGCTGACGAACTATACAAGTATGCCAAAGACCTACAAGTGGGGCCAGCTGCAGGATGGCCAGTACATACAAGCGTTGAGAATAGCAGAGAAATAATCCGCACAGTTCTCTCCGCAGTAGAGACTTACGCTGTGGTATTGAAGCAAACATGCAAACCTGTTGGCAGCATCGGATTGATGATAGGCAGGCAAAGTAATATTGGACTACCCGACAATGAATGCGAGGTGGGCTACTGGATTGGCGTGCCCTATTGGGGACAGGGGCTGATACCCGAGGCTGTTCGTGAGTTGCAACATCGAGCCTTTGAGGTCCTGGGAATGCAGAAAATGTGGGCTGGTTACTTCGATGGCAACGAGAAGTCAAAACGTGTGCAAGAAAAATGCGGTTTTAAGTATATGTTCACGAAATGCAACGTGTCATCACAATTGGTTGGTGAGTTGCGGACGGAACACATTACTTGCTTAACAAAGATGGAATGGTTAACAAGTAAGTAAATTCGAATTTATCGACAGCCTTGACGCAGTTCAGCTGACGCCCCGCTAAGGGGTGAAAATATTACCTATCATCAAGCAAGTGGCACACTTGCCATGAGCCTCCCTTTCCAAAGGGAGGTTTGGAGGGATTGTAAATATAATCACTTAACAATTAGGGCTACACACCAGGGACTCGAACTGCGTTCAGCAGAGCGAGAGCAGACCGAAATAGATTGACATAGACACCTCCCAGGGCTGTACAGCCTGGGACTCGAACGTCCGCTGAAGCCGAGAGGTGACCGAGAAGGGGCGTGATGTGCGGGCAATCGTAGATTGTGGTGGTGGGTTGAGTGCATTTGCCATGCTTGCATGTGCAGATGCACTCAGCCCATTACCATAGTTGCATAGCAACGTAGCACATCACTGCCCACCGAAGATAAGTCGTCCGAGGCGTTACAGGAGGTGCGAGTGTCTTTGGACGCAAAAAAAGCGACTGCCAAATGACAATCGCTTTTTGTGCCACACTCTGACAGATTATCGAACTATTGTAGATGATTTCTATAAGGTTGTAGAGTTTGTTGAGTGGTTGAAGGAAAACTACCCTGACAAGGCCTCATATCATACATCTAAAATGTAGTAATATTTTGTGCAATGTCCCTGGGGAGTGTTGTTCGTTTAGAAAATTCTTTTTAATTTTGTAGCAAACAAAGATAGATTAAACATATTGCCTATGGTTAAATAACAGACAAAGGGACATATAAACATAAAAAGCGTTAGCTTGTATTTCGGGAAATTGAAACTTCGACACTTTCAATATTGCACCCAAGGAATAAAGTTTGACGCTCACATCATCCTATGGTGTGGGCTTTATTCCGTATATATGGGTGCATAGGTAGTCGAAGACCTCAATTTCCAATATAAGGCAATAATGTCCGCACTTTTTATTTTTAGTCTCATCTTTTTATATCTGATTATGCGGATGTGTCTAACCTATTAACATTATATATTATGAATAAGTTTATATTAAAGTCTTTTTCGCTTATACTTCTTTCATTAAGTCTTGTAGGTTGTTTTGGTAGCTCATCAACCAATGAGCCTCGTAAGACAGATCCAAATCCATCATATGAAGGATACTATAGATTTGACTGGGGAGGACGACCTATGACTCTGCACTTAATGCATGAAGACCCAGATTCATATACTCATAAGGGAATATTTGAATTATACGGAAGTACCGTTAGCGGAAAAATACGAGGATCATATTTTGTTGGTGGCGATATATTATATTGCACCCCCGACGAATTAGGACTTAGAAATATATATCTAAACGTTAGATATGATAAAGCTGGTTCTGAATCAGGTTATCTTTGGTGGTATGATTATAATGGACCTGCTAAATCATATAATACAGGTCATGAATATTGTTGTAAATACTACTATACAAGAAATAATTAAATACTATAAGCTATGAAGAATTTAAAGTTTATACTTTCGCTTATACTACTAAGTAGCCCAATTTTTGCTGTTGCACAAGACACTATTTCAATTGGTGGTGGAAAAACTGCTAAATTAATGACAAATGAAGAAATAAAATTGGAACTATCAGGCAAATATGCAATATATTCTCCAGCATCAACGGATGATAGTGGAGTGAGATGGTATGATTCATCTGATGGAACAATAGGTATTGTGGTTGATGAAACAGGTCTAAATTGTGTCGGAGATTTTGTCCAAATGCTATATCCTGGTGATAACTATAATGGCAATATTGCAGAAACATTATATCATAGAAATGGAAAATGGTATAGGTATACAGATGATGACAACAATTCTCATTATTTCTATCTTTATTATTCGTCTACACTTGAATTGATGTGTTTTAGTTACGGAAATTTTATAGGTAGAACAACTAAGGATTTGGGAAGCGTAGCAGGTTTAACTGGCGTGTCACTAAGCTATTTGAGGAAGGATGATGCATGGGTGTATAGATGCAATAAGGGTGGACAGGCATTTAAAAAGGCTAAATAATTTATTGTTAAAAGTTTTAGAGGGAGGCTCACACCTCCCTTTTCTTATGCTTTGTCTTCAGCTTTTATCTTCTTCAGTACCCTCTCAATATCCTCCACCGAACTTATCTTCACAATTTCCCCGGCGAACTCAATGTAACCGCTAACAACTGGTTGAGGTTCTGCATCAGTATCAGTCACCAGGTCTGAAAACTTAAGACACAACTTATCTGCTATTGGATTTGAATCATCTAGCAAGTGGTACACTTGCCATGAGCCTCCCTTTCCAAAGGGAGGTTTGGAGGGATTGTAAATATAATCACTTAACAATTAGGGCTACACTTCCGGGACTCGAACTGCGTTCAGAAGAGCGAGGGCAGACCAAATAGATTGGCGGAGAACTTTTGGGGTTGCACTGCACGGGACTCGAACGTCCGCTGAAGCCGAGAGGTGACCGAGAAGGGGAGTGATGTGCTGGCAATCGTAGATTGGGTGGTGGGTTGAGTGCATTTGCCATGCTTGCATGAGCTGATGCACTCAGCCCATTACCATAGTTGCATTGCAACGTGGCACATCATGCACACGCCGAAGACAAGTCATCTGAGGCGCTACCGGAGGTGCGAGTGTCTTTGGACGCACAAGACAAAAAAGACGAGCAACTTTCGCTGCTCGTCTTAAAAACCTTGTGCGGACAAAGGGACTCGAACCCCCACGCCTCTCGGCATCAGATCCTAAGT
This sequence comes from Alistipes sp., assembly GCA_045634765.1. GTDB lineage: Bacteria > Bacteroidota > Bacteroidia > Bacteroidales > Rikenellaceae > Alistipes. The sequence goes on along the minus strand of JAZRAW010000075.1, from coordinate 30,393 downwards.
CTGACGTGGCTACCAATTACACCATGTCCGCAGGATCGTTAACCCTCGGAAACCACCGAGGTGCTCAATGTTTCTCCCATTAAGCGCTGCAAAGATAAAAACTTTTTGCAATATACACAACTTTCTACAGCAATTTATTTTACTTTTTCCACTATTACGAAATATTTTCGTATCTTTGTGTGGTATGAATAATAATTTTTGTGCCTATGAAACATTGCGTATAATTTAGTACGTACATTTTAGATATATATTTGGAAAAGCGTTTTAGCTTTATTCTGCTGCTCAGGAAGTTTGGCGACTAATAGACAGAAGGAATAATAGTTGAAATGCTCGCGCTGTATAGCGTGGGCTTTTTGTTATATTATTCTGTCGGGTTACGCCAAACACCTCTGAGCGGGAGTATAACTAATTGTCCCGCGCTTTTTTTTGTGCGTAACTGTGAATAGAGGGCGTGTAAATATATTTAAACTTAAAAACAATGTAATTATGACAACAGGTCATTTGTATTATGCGCTAAAGGCACTTAAGGAGGCTACCCAAAATGTTATTAGTGAGGCTCAGGTGGAAAAAGTGGGTAAGATTATACAGTCGAGAGCAATTATTTCTGCCGCATCGGGTGTAGGTGCAGCTATCTTCCCAGGAGTAGGTGGGTTTGTGGCAGCTACCGTAGCAGTTGGAGTGGTTTGGGAGATGTATGTTCAAATAAACAAAGAACTCGGTATATCTATTTCTGACAATAAGCTAAAATCTTTAGCGTCTGCAATGTTGGCGAACCTCTTATCAAATGTTGGAAATATATTTTTGTCTGCACTTGCTGTTGGTATTGCTAGTGTTATTCCAGGATTAAATATGTTCCTTGCTCCAATTCAGGCAGTCATATCCTATATTGTAGTTTTCGCCGCAGGTATCTTATATGTGAAAATTCTCACAAAAGTGTTTAAGGCACAAGGCTCTTTTGGAGGTGATAATGATATGAGTGGGCTCGTAAAAGCTGTTATTGATGAGACCGATATGAAGTCTATGGTTGAAGAACTCAAAGATTCATATAAAAATGATGAGAAGGAGATAAAGAGGCAACAAGAAAATAAGAAATAAATTTTATCACAATAAAAAAATTAATTAAGATATGTCAAAGAGATGCCCACATTGCGGACACTATAATACAGAGTTATACACTAAAGGATGTGTCGAATATGCTTCAAAGGCAGCTGCTCGAGGAACTGTTATTTTAGGGGTCTCTACTATTGCCAGTTTATTTGGACCAGGTTCAGCTAAATCGGCAGGTATGGCGATGGTTCAAAATACAAAGAGTTGGACAGAAAATGTTCATCGCCATTATTGTAATAACTGCAAACGCACTTTTTAATATTATGTATATTGAATCTAAAAACACACAAGTATTGGGACTTGTGTGTTTTTTTTGTACTTTTGCATGATTAATTGATTTAACATGCCAAAGACCATAACACTACAATTGTCGCCCAAGCAGGCTGCCGACGAGAAGTTTTACATAGCACGTGCCGCAGAGCGTCTCGGCATCAAGCAGAGTGAGATAGCACTTGCGCGCGTCGTGAAGCGTTCAATCGATGCTCGTCAGCGCATGGCTAAGGTAAACCTTTCGCTCGAGATATACATTGACAAGGAGCCTCAGCCCGCACCACTGCACTTCGACTACCCATCGGTAGATACGGGTACAGAGGTTATCGTCGTGGGCTCTGGTCCTGCGGGTTTGTTTGCTTCGTTGCGCCTCATTGAGCTTGGTTACAAGCCCATACTCTTGGAGCGAGGTAAGTCTGTGCTCTCGCGTAAGCGCGACATTGCGCAGATAAACCGTGGCGGAGAGATTAACCCCGACTCTAACTACGCCTTTGGCGAGGGCGGCGCGGGAACGTTCTCCGATGGTAAGCTCTTCACACGCAGCAAGAAGCGTGGTGACTACAACAAGGCGTTGCAGACACTCGTATGGCATGGCGCAAATCCCGCCATCCTCTACGAGGCACACCCACATATCGGCACGGATAAGCTTCCGCGTATCATCTCTAACATCTGTAACACCATCAATGAGCATGGTGGCAAGGTGCTGTTTGAGAGCAAGGTATCTGGATTCGTTGTTAAGCAGGGTAGAATCACTGGCGTAAGGGTTGGCGATAATGTTATCGAGGGTGCTGCCGTAGTCTTGGCTACGGGACACTCGGCGCGCGACATATATGAGTTGTTGTATAATTCGGGTATTAGGGTTGAGGCTAAGCCCTTTGCTATGGGTGTGCGTATCGAGCACCCACAGAGGCTTATCGACTCTATTCAGTATCATCGCGATGAGCGTGGTGAGTGGCTCCCTGCGGCGAGCTATTCGCTTGTAAGCCAGGAGTCTGGCCGTGGCGTCTACTCCTTCTGCATGTGTCCTGGTGGCTTTATCGTTCCCGCCATGACCGATACTACGCAGTCGGTTGTAAATGGCATGTCGCCCAGTGGTCGTAACTCCGCATTTGCTAACTCTGGTCTCGTTACGGAGGTGCGCCTTGAGGATTTCGCACACCTCAGGGAGGAGTGGGGCGAGTTGGCGGGTTTGCGTTATCAGCAGATGTTCGAGGAGCTCGCACGCCAGCATAGTGGCGATAAGCAGGTGGCTCCCGCACAGCGTGTCTCGGACTTCGTATATGGCCGTGAGTCGCGCTCGCTCCCCAAGACATCATATATCCCAGGTCTTACACCCTCGCGCCTCGATATTTGGATGCCCGAGGAGATTGGCGCACGCCTGCGTAGCGGTATCGCTACGTTCGGCAAGAAGATGAAGGGCTTTGTTTCGGATGAGGCCATCGTCGTGGGTGTCGAGTCGCGTACATCTACCCCTGTGCGCATACCTCGTGACCCTGAGACACTTATGCACACCGAGGTCGAGGGCTTGTTCCCCGCGGGTGAGGGTGCTGGCTATGCTGGTGGTATCGTATCCGCAGCGTTGGATGGCGAGCGTATCGCCGATGCTGTGGCCCGCTACTGCAAGGTGCATAACTACTAATAGTTTAAGGGGTTAGGCGGTGTCTACATTAGCAATCATCCTGACAATCGTGGGCTATGTGGCCATGCTCTTTATTGTGGCGTGGCGCAGTAGCCGTCGTGCCGACAATGCCACATTCTTCACAGGTGGCCGTAGCACACATCGCGCCGTGGCGGCAGTCGCTATGGTTGGCGCTGCGATGTCGGGTGTGACATATATCTCTGTCCCAGGCACGGTGCTTGCGGATAATTTCTCCTATCTACAAACCTGTCTTGGCTTTATCGTGGGTTATGCTGTCATTGCCTATGTGCTTGTGCCTCTGTATTATAGGTTAGGCGTTGTGTCGTTGTACGAATACCTCGACAAGCGCTTCGGCATCGTGGCACATCGTACGGGAGCATGGTTCTTCTTTGTCGCTAAGACCCTCTCGGCAGCGTTGCGCGCCTATGTCATCTGCGTGGTGTTGCAGACTATACTTTTCGACCACTACGATATTCCGTTTTGGGTCAATGCTGCTATTATGATGTCGCTCGTGTGGCTCTACACGCGTCGTGGTGGCGTTAAGTCGGTGGTGTGGGTCGAGATGCTTAAGACGCTGATTATGGTGGGTAGCCTCGTGGCGGCCATCGTGGCGGTATCGCGTGCAATGAACCTCGATATGGGTGGTACGGTGGGCTATATCGTTGATAGCGACCTCTCGCGTATGATGTTCTTTGACGATCCTATGGAGCGTCGCTACTTCTGGAAGCAGTTCCTTGCGGGTATCTTCTTGGTTGTCGCCATGACGGGTCTTGACCAGGATATGATGCAGACGGTGCTCTCGTGTCGCAATAAGCGCGATGCACAGCGCAGCATGATGACTTCGGTGTTTATTCAGGTGGGCGTGATAATCTTGTTCCTATCGCTCGGTGTGCTTTTGTATGGCTTTGCCCAGAGTAATGGTATCACGATTATGGGAGATAGTCTCTTTGGGTATGTCGCTACGGAGGCGGGGTTGCCTATGGTTGTGGGTGTGCTCTTTTTGCTGGGTCTTGTCGCTTCGACATACTCTTCTGCTGGCTCGGCTCTCACTGCCTTGACAACATCTTTTACCATCGATATATTAGGCATTAGGGCGAAAGATGATGTCGCACTTGAGCGTACGCGTAAGAGTGTTCATGCCGCTATTGCTGTGGTGATGATGGCGGTAATTGTGGTGTTTAACGCATTCAGTAGTTCCGGCGTTATAACGCTGATATTTACCATGGCGAGTTATACATATGGTCCTCTTTTGGGACTCTTCGCCTTTGGTATTCTCACACGTCGAAGTGTGCATAGCGGGGCGATACCTATCATAGCAATCGTTGCCCCTACAATATGCTATTTTCTTGCCACACACTCTCAGGAGTTGTTGTGTGGCTATCAGTTTAGCTACGAGCTTATCATTCTCAATGCCGCAATCACCATGTTTGGCCTGTGGTTGTTCTCGCGTAAATAGAGTTGTTATCCCAATAAAAAGATTTCATTCATATACTATGCTTTGTGTTTTATCGTTATCTATGCGATAAAAATAGTTAATTAATGGAGCATAAAATGATTTCAAAAAGGGTTGAAGCTATGCTTACCCGTACTGTTGTAACACTTAAAAGTGAGTCTATAACCACATCGTATAGTGATAGGTTAGCGATAGAGATGTTTGGTGACGACACAACATTTGCCTATCGAATACTAAGAAGTTTGGCTGGTGAGAGTGGTGTTGTGGTGGTAATGCGACAAATTGTTAATGGCATTATAACCACGCCATGCTTTGAGCGAAGTTCTCCTGAGAGCCACTACGATGGCATGTGCACATCACTTGTTGCGATGTTGTCGCCTACAAGGCTTACGACGGCGCACCTGTTATACGCAATCTGTTGTGATTCAACAACCGTGACATCCCAAACGCTATATGGTTATGGCATAGCTAAGGAGGATATACTGCGAGAGATGGAACGTATGGTCGGCGAGGGCTGTGGTGACGATATCCCCTTAGAGTCAAATGAGAGAGTTACCCCGAAGATAATTGGAGATGCCAGCATTGGAGGGAGTGCCATTGTTACAGAGCGTGTGCGCTCCCTTCTCGATGCACTTGGTAGAGAGCGGGGTGTGGTTATCATTATGGATGGCAACGTGGCGTGATGATAACATTAAACAACAAAGGGTTGTCCCTCAAGACAACCCTTTGCTTATTATCTATAATAGTGGCTACTTCGACTTGATATACTCGTCGATAGCCTTGGCAGCCTTGCGACCAGCGCCCATAGCCAAGATTACGGTTGCAGCACCTGTCACAGCATCACCACCTGCGAAGACACCCGCACGTGATGTAGCACCCATCTCGTTTGCCTCGATGCAGCCACGGCGGTTGATGTTCAAACCACCAGTTGTCGAAGCAATAAGTGGGTTGGGCGAAGTACCCAAAGCCATGATGACAACATCGCAGTCGATAACGAAGTCCGAGCCAGCCTTCTCAACGGGTGAGCGACGACCACTTGCGTCGGGCTCGCCAAGCTCCATCTCTACGCAGTTGATGCCCTTAACCCAGCCGTCCTCTGTGCCGAGGATGTGAGTGGGGTTGGTGAGCATACGGAACTCGATGCCCTCCTCCTTAGCGTGGTGTACCTCCTCCTTACGCGCGGGAAGCTCAGCCTCGCCACGACGATATACGATTACGGCCTCTGCACCGAGACGCTTTGCTGTACGCACAGCATCCATAGCTACGTTACCACCACCTACAACAACAACCTTCTTACCTACGTATACGGGTGTGTCGTTGTGTTCGGGGTCCCAAGCACCCATAAGGTTTACGCGTGTGAGGAACTCGTTAGCCGAGAGCACGCCATTGAGGTTCTCGCCCTCGATGCCCATGAAGCGGGGAAGACCTGCGCCAGAGCCTACGAAGACTGCATCGTAGCCCTCGGTGTCGAGGAGCGAGTCGATGGTTGTTGTGCGGCCCACGATAACATCTGTCTCGAAGCTCACGCCGAGCTTCTTAACCTCGTTAATCTCGCGAGCAACAACTCTATCCTTAGGCAAACGGAACTCGGGGATACCGTAAGACAATACACCACCCAAGCGGTGCAAAGCCTCGAATACATCCACCTTGTAGCCCATCTTTGCGAGGTCGCTTGCGCAAGCCAAGCCCGCAGGGCCACTACCTACGACAGCTACACGGTGGCCGTTAGGGGTAATCTCTACGCTCTCAACCTCTGCGCTGTGCTCCAAAGACCAGTCGCCCACGAAGCGCTCGAGCTTACCGATAGCCACAGGCTCACCCTTGATGCCCAATACGCATGAGCCCTCGCACTGCGACTCTTGTGGACATACACGACCACAGATTGAGGGGAGCGAGCTATCGACATGGATGGTGTCGGCAGCACCACGGATATCACCCTCGGTAAGGTGGTGGATAAACTCTGGGATGTTGATATTTACGGGGCACGCAGCAACGCAGCGTGGGTTTTTGCAGTTCAAGCAGCGTGTAGCCTCAAGCAATGCCTCCTCCTGGTTGTAGCCGTAGCATACCTCCTCGAAGTTGGTGGCACGCACCTTGGGATCTTGTTCGCGTACAGCGACGCGTGGTATCTTATTTGCCATAGCAGTTACATTTGTGTTCGCGGTTCTCGTTGTCTAATCTCTCCTGATTCTTGTACATCGCCTGGCGACGCATAGCCTCGTCAAAGTCTACCTGGTGGCCGTCGAACTCGGGTCCGTCAACGCAGGTGAAGAGTGTCTTGCCACCTACCGATACGCGGCAAGCGCCACACATACCAGTGCCATCAACCATAAGAGCGTTGAGCGATACGGTAGTCTGCAACTCCCAGGGCTTTGTGGTGAGGCATACGAACTTCATCATAATCATAGGACCGATACATACGCACTCGTCGTACTTGCGACCCTCGCCCTCTACGAGCTCCTTCATGAGACCTGTCACCATGCCTTTGTAGCCCTCTGAGCCATCGTCAGTTGCGATGTGTACAATGCCCACCTTCTTCATCTCGTCGATGTAGATGAGCATATCCTTGGTCTTTGCACCGATGATAACGTCGCAATCTACGCCATGCTGCTTGAGCCACTTAACCTGAGGATATACGGGTGCAGTACCCACGCCACCAGCTACGAAGAGATACTTGCGGCTCTTGAGCTCCTCTAAGGGCATGTGTACAAACTCTGATGGACGACCCAATGGACCTGCAAAGTCAATGAGAGAGTCGCCAGCCTCGAGTGCACAAATCTTTTTTGTTGAGTGACCAATGGTTTGTGTAACGATGGTCACAGTACCAGCCTCTACGTCGTAGTCGGCAATGGTGAGGGGGATACGCTCGCCACCCTCGTCAGCACGCACGATTACAAACTGTCCTGGAAGGGCAGCACGTGCAACACGCTCTGCGGCAATCTTCATCTCGTAGATGTTCTCCGCAATTTTGCGTTTTTCGACAATCTTAAACATTTTAATCTTCTTAGTTTATGTTATTGTTTGTGTTTCTTCATCCTCCTCTTCTGTCATGCTATAGTGGCAGGGCGTTGATACGCACCGACTGCATGGGGCGTATTGGGTCATTTGTGATGATGTATAGGCGCGCCGTAAAGGGGTTGTCTATATCCTCTATGCGTGTGGCATCTAAGCGCACGACAACCTCGCGTGTCGCCCCTATATCAATCACAAAGTTGTGCTCCGTGGGAGACTCCACTGCTGCGCTGCTACTCTCAATGGCGCGCACAATTAGCGGTGATGCTCCATCATTTTTAAGGGTAATGCGCTGCTCTACCACATCGTATGCACAGTTTACATCCCCAAATTTAATAATATTTTTCGAAATAACGAGTATCGGAGCGGAAATATCATCCATATTATCAAAATTGTCCACTACGATAACTTGTGATGAGAGCGGATATGTTGCGGGCGTGCCGTTAACCTTAAGTTGCATGATGTCGCGCAGTGTTCCATATATATTGCTCTGATCACCCACGGCGTAGCGGAGTGTTATGTCACCCTTTGCCCCAGCCTCAATTCGTGCGGGGTACGATATGTCGAGGAGGCCTGATGTGGTCGTGTGCTCTATGCTGAGCGTTATCGCCTTGTCGGAGTTGTTTACATAACCAATATGTTCCGTAAGCTCCTTCCCATGCTCGAGGTACCCAAAGGCGTGGAAGTTACTCTTTAGGCGTAGACCTCCTCCCATATCAAATGGATATAGCTCCTCTATTGTGCGCTCGCGCGCGTTTACATATCCTATAATATTTAGGCGAATCTCATTTGGTGAATCCGACGTTAGTACAAATATCTGTTTGTCGATACGACCTGGGCGGTTGAGTGGATTAAATATCACCTTAAAACTAAATTCTCCGCCAGCGGGTATGCTTTTAGAGTCGTACTCTGCCGTCGTACAACCACAGGTAGTCGAGATTTTTTCTATCTCAACGGTCAAGTTTGAGGTATTCACTCCGGTGAAAATACACGATACTGCACCGCCATCCTCGTCGATGTGGCCAAAGTTGAAGGTGGAGTTTTCAAAAGTTAGCGCACTTTTTGACACTTCTTGTGCAAAAATTGTGTTGCAAAAGATAAGTGGCAGAAGTGCTAAAAATATGTGTTTATATAGGTGTTTCATACCACAAAGATAGGTTTTTTGGGCGATTTTAAAGAAAAATGCAATTTTTTTTGAATTTTTTTGCGAAAAAGTTTGCAGATTAAAAAATAATGTCTACCTTTGCACCGCAATCGAAAGATAACGGTTCTTTAAAAAATGCCTGAATAGCTCAGTCGGTTAGAGCACATGACTGTTAATCATGGGGTCCTAGGTTCAAGTCCTTGTTCAGGCGCTAAGTGCGTGGGTCGCACAAACGCGAGGTAGCAAATGATGAGTGCAACGCGGTCGAGCTTCGAAAGATGTCGAGACTCTTTGAAAAAAAACTTGTCAAAAAAATTTGCAAATTAAAAAATAATGCTTACCTTTGCAGCGCCCAAGCATTAAAAGACGGGAGCATAGCTCAGCTGGTTCAGAGCATCTGCCTTACAAGCAGAGGGTCAGGGGTTCGAATCCCTTTGCTCCCACTAAGATTAAAGACGACAGTTAGTCGTCTTTTTTTTGTTTATACGGTTTGCAAGATGCAGAGCAGACGACTACGGTCGTCTTATTTTGTTTTATGCGTCTATTGTTGTGTGCAAGCACCCACCATAGCCGAATTAAACAAATGCCTTCGGCGCGCTCCGCCTCTTTTCGGGTGTCCCAAATAGGTCAACGACCTACGCCACGCGGTGTATTAACAAAAAAGAGAGTGAATAAAAAGTGTATTTTGTTGTTACGCTTGCCCTCAAAATGCTCATTTACGCTTTAGTAAACTCCGCTTTTTCGGGCTTCGCAAGCCTAAAACTACATCTTTTTATTCACTCTCTTAGGTTATGGGGACTGGTTAAGTTACTTTTTAGTCAGCCTCTTAAGCGAGGTCTGAAGCGGATTCGAAGTGAGGGTTTACCCCGAACTCGCGGGGATACCTTATAGCGCAGACATCATGTCGAGCAATCAACCTATATCTATCCCCGCAACCCTGTGTCCCAAGGTGAGTAATTGCTTCGAAGTTGATGTTCGTGGCGTAACAGCCATGCTGTTGTGTATGTTTGTAACTATGAGGTGCAAGCACCTCAAGAGTATCAAACATGCACAAATAGGTCAATGACCTACGCCACGCAGAGTATTAACAAAAAAAACGCTATCGCGAAGATAGCGTTTTAAGCGAGGTCTGAAGCGGATTCGAACCGCTGTAAATGGTTTTGCAGACCACTGGCTAAGCCACTCACCCATCAGACCATAAAATTTAGTTGTGACCAACCGGAGTGCAAAGATAGGAATAATTTATTAATATCCAACCTTTTTTGCAAAAAATATCTTATAAAATGTTATTGTCACCTTAAATATGAGCAAATCAATACTCTATCACCCCAAATAATTGGTCTTGATTATACTCTGCCATTCACCTTTGCGTGGTGTGACACTCCATCCTCTATCGTAGTGGTGTTAAATAAACAAAACAAGTGGCTATCTATTTAAGTAGCCACTTGTTTTGTTTATGCTTTAAACTCTTTACCCATGAACCAGCGGGGTAGGTTACAGCCTATATAGTTACCTATAACGGACCATACCCAAGCCATAATCATCCAGGGCGCGAAGTCGCCATGTAGAATTGCTACCCAGTAGTAAAAGGCATCGGCAATGCTGTGAGGTAGTCCACACATAATAAACACAGGGACACCATATAGCAGTGGTAGGTAGCTGCCATTACGCACGCCATGCACCGCGAGGGTAACGATAATGCCCGTACCTATGGATGTCACTGCGATACGCCATGATGCCGCCTCGCGTGCAGTCATAATGACATCGAGCGTTGATAGCGCATTCTCGTTGATGGTTGAGTAGGCTATACCTGCCATAAGCAGGCAGCCCACAGCGTTAAGCACCACCATAGGGATGAGTTGCAGTGACTCCTTATATGGTAGATAGCCCGCCTTTCCTGTGAAGAGCAGCGACTTAGATAGGGTTACCGACATAAGGCCAAAGGCGAAGAGCACGGCTCCGCCCAAGCCTCCGACGTGCAGGAAAACGAGGCCGGCAATGCCGATCAACAGACCGGCAAATACCGACATCGATATAAACTGCCTCATTACATTACAATGTTGATAATTTTACCCTTGACCACGATTATCTTCTTGGGCTGCTTACCTTCGAGCCACTTCTGTGCACCCTCAGTTGTGACGATGTGTGCCACGATATCCTGCTCGGTGAGGTTGAGGGCGTACTCCTGCTTGAAGCGGAGCTTGCCATTAATCATCACGGGGTACTCGAATGAGTTCTCCACGAGGTACTCGGCGATGAACTTTGGCCACTCAGCATCGCATACAGAGCTCTCATGACCGAGAACGTGCCACAACTCCTCGGCGATATGTGGTGCGAAGGGTGCGATAAGTGCTGTCAGTGGCTCCAAAATCTCGCGCTTAGAGCAGTCGCCAAGCTCGTTGAGGCAAATCATGAATGCCGCAACAGAGGTGTTGAACGAGAAGTTTTCGATATCCTCGCTAACCTTCTTGATGGTCTTGTGCAAAACCTTGAGCTCTGCGGGCGTAGCCTTCTCATCGTTTAAGAGGAGCACGCCCTCGCGAGAGTAGAACTTCGCCCAGAAGCGGCGCAAGAATTTATGTACACCGTCGATACCGTTTGTGTCCCAGGGCTTTGACTGCTCCAAAGGACCGAGGAACATCTCGTACATACGGAGTGTATCAGCACCATAAGCCTCGACGATATAGTCGGGGTTCACGACATTGAACATAGACTTCGACATCTTCTCCACAGCCCAGCCGCAGATATACTTGCCGTCCTCCAATACGAACTCTGCATCGTTAAACTCGGGGCGCCATGCACGGAAGGCGTCGAGGTCGAGGATGTCGTTCTTAACGATGTTCACGTCGACGTGAATCTCCTGAGTCTGGTACTGATCCTTAAGGCCGAGCGATACAAACTGGTTTGTGCCCACGATGCGGTAGACGAAGTTTGAGCGACCCTGAATCATACCCTGGTTAACGAGCTTCTTGAAAGGCTCCGACTCGCAAACGTAGCCGAGGTCGTAGAGGAACATATTCCAGAAGCGTGAGTACATGAGGTGACCTGTAGCGTGCTCAATACCACCTACATAGAGGTCTACATTGCGCCAATACTCGTTAGCCTCCTTGCCCACGAGACCCTCGCGGTTGTGGGGATCCATATAGCGGAGGAAGTATGCCGACGAGCCAGCGAAGCCTGGCATTGTAGAGAGCTCATAGGGGTAGCCCTCTGCTGTGTGCCACTTCTCCACGCGTGCCAAAGGTGGCTCGCCCTCCTCGGTAGGACCGAAGTTCTCGATAGGAGGCAAGGTAAGGGGTAGCTGCTCGTCAGAGAGGCGGTAAGCTACATCATTCTTATAATAAATGGGGAATGGCTCACCCCAGTAGCGCTGGCGCGAGAAGATAGCGTCGCGCAAGCGGTAGTTGATAAGCTTCTTACCCAAGCCGCGGCGCTCAACCTCCTCGAACATGAAGTTGATGGCATCCTTAACATCCATGCCGTTGATGATGTCCGAGTTGATTACGTTACCCTCCTTAGCGTCGTATGACTCAACCTCGAGGTTACCACCCTCAACAACGGGGATAATCTCGATGCCGAAGTGGCGTGCGAAGGCGTAGTCGCGTGAGTCGTGCGCAGGAACTGCCATGATGGCGCCTGTACCGTAGCCCGCCAATACGTAGTCTGATATATAAATAGGTATCTCGCGACCTGAGAATGGGTTGATGGCGTATGAGCCAGTCTTAACACCGCTAACACGCTTTGTGTCGGCGATGCGCTCACGCTCCGAGCGACGCTTAGTCTCGGCGATATATGCCTCTACAGCCTCGCGGTTCTCTGCGGTTGTAAGCTCCTCTACCCACTCGTGCTCGGGGGCGATAACCATGAACGTTACGCCATAGATGGTGTCGGGGCGTGTGGTGAAGATTTCGAGTTTGCGCTCCGAGTCCTTAACATCGAAGAAGACCTGTGCACCTACCGAGCGACCAATCCAGTTGCGCTGAATCTCCTTCAACGACTCGCTCCACTCGAGCTTATCGAGGCCATCGAGCATGCGCTGTGCGTATGCTGTAACACGCAACAACCACTGCTTCATGCGCTTCTGCTCTACGGGGTGGCCACCACGCACCGAGAGACCCTCCTTAACCTCGTCGTTGGCAAGCACGGTGCCGAGTGCGGGGCACCAGTTAACCATGGTGTCGGCACGGAAAGCGAGGCGGTAGTTCTGCAACACCTGCTCGCGCTCTGCCTCGCTCATAGCCTTCCACTCCTCTGCGGTGAATGTGAGGTGTGTGGTCTCTGCTGCGTCGATGCCTGCAGTACCATTTGCCTCGAAGTGTGCAACGAGGGCTGTGATAGGCTCTGCCTTCTGCGATAGATTGTTATACCAGTGGTCGAACATCTTGAGGAATGCCCACTGTGTCCAGTGGTAGTAGTTGGGCTCGCATGTGCGCACCTCGCGTGACCAGTCGTACGAGAAACCAATCTTGTCGAGCTGTGAGCGATAGCGAGAGATGTTCTCCTCGGTGGTTACTGCGGGGTGCTGACCTGTCTGGATAGCGTACTGCTCTGCGGGAAGACCGAAGGCGTCGTAACCCATGGGGTGAAGCACATTGAATCCACGCTGACGCTTGTAGCGTGAGTAGATGTCCGATGCGATGTAACCGAGTGGGTGACCTACGTGGAGACCCGCACCCGATGGGTAGGGGAACATATCCAACACATAGAACTTGGGGCGCGAAGCATCTACATCAACTTTGTAGGTGCCCTCCTCTTGCCATCTCTTCTGCCATTTAGGCTCTATGGCTCTGAAATCGTATTCCATAAATCGTTATATTTTAATTTGTTGTTATTTGTTTACTTGTTGTATAATAGTTTAATCCTCGTCGTCCTCTAAGTCCTCCTCGCTGTCGTAGAAGAAACCATCCATCAGGGCGTCGATGTTTCGTCGGTCCTTCTTCGTGGGGCGTCCCATGCCTCGCTCGCGGAAGACAAATATTGTCTCGTGTGGCACGTTGAGCTTGTCCAATTCCTCCTGTGGTGTGCAGTTGAGACAGTACATGGGTACATTCTTTGCGGGCTGGCGGGTCGACACAAGGTCGAGAACCTTGTAGCTGTAGTGCACACGCTCGCGGCGCACAGATATCATGTCGCCCACCTTAACCTCGCGCGAGGGCTTGGCGTAGGCGTCGTTTACCAATACGCGGTTTTGGCGTATGGCATCCGCAGCATCGCTACGCGTCTTAAATACGCGCACTGCCCATAGGTATTTATCCAATCTTATAACGTCACTCATCGCTATCTTTTGATGCTTTAGTCTTGTTATTTTTCTTTCGTATGTCGTTATTGCGGCTCACGCCGAGTATCAAGCCGAAGGCTATCGCTGTGCATAGTAGTGATGAGCCGCCGCGCGATACGAGGGGTAGGTTTTGTCCTGTCTCGGGGAGGATGTTCACCTGCACAAGGATGTGTAGTAGTGCCTGACACGTTATGAGCAGTCCGAGTCCCGCCGTAATGAGCGTCTGGAAGGCTGAGTTGCAACGTCGACAAATCTCTATCGAGCGGAACATAATCCACATGTATAGCAGCATGAGTATAATGGCCGCTACTATGCCATACTCTGCTGTGAAGAAGGAGTATGAGTAGTCACTCTCGGGGTGGATGATTATGGCGCGTGAGTCGCTATGTCCTGCACCCTTGCCGATGAGTCCGCCCTCGTGTATCGCAATCATCGCGCGCTCCGTATCTGAAAATTCGTATACGGCATCGTGCTTGCCATCAATCCATGTGCTTATCCACTGTGAGAAGCGTCCTCCCGCGGTGTCACCGCGTCCGAAGCCTGCGCCCGACATTAGCATTATGCAGAGCGCTCCCGCAACGACTGTTATGCCTACGAATTTCGTTATCTCTTTGAGCGATACGCGGCCTATGAATAGCATGAGCACCGACGATAGGAAGACGAGTGCTGCCGAGGAGGTGTGTGCAGGGAGTATCACGGCGCACGATAGCGCAATGGGACCAACCAGGGGTCGTGTGTTCTCCTTCAATATCTTGAACTGCTTGGGGTCACGTAGTCGCCACGATGTGGGTAGTAGCCTAATCTTGTCTATATCCTTTTGTCGTTTCTCCATGCGGTGTGCCAACATAAGTATTGTCAGCACCTTGAGACACTCCGAGGGCTGTAGTTGAAACCATCCGAGGTCAATCCATCGTGCAGCACCGTTTGTAGTGCCTCCTATGAAGTAGGTCAACACCGTGAGACCAACAAAGAAGTAGAAGAATCCAGGGGTTAGGAAGCGTACGACGGTGTAGTTTATCTTGTGGGTGATAAAGACTAAAAGCACCGCTATTACCACCTGCATAATCTGCTGGCGTAGTGAGTCTGTTGTCGATAGGTCTGAGGTGATGTCATATGCCATCTTTGCGGTTGAGGAGTATACCACGAGTATGGATATGACGATGAGCGCAGCGAATATTATCCACAGCGTGCGGTCACCCTCAAATATGCGTTGTCGCTTATCGAGAAGGTCACTTGGGGCTACGTTCCCCCCATTTTTGCTCTTAGCTTCCATCCACTTGCTACTTTAATACATTCTCCTTTACCCACTCCTTGAACATACGACCTCGCTCCTCGTAGTTGCGGAAGAGGTCGAAGCTTGCACACGCTGGCGAGAGGAGTACGGTGTCGCCCTCCTTAGCCTCCTCGCGTGCCGCAGCCATAGCCTCCTCGAAGGTGTGGCAGTCGCGGATTACGGGTACTATGCCCTGGAAGTCGCGCACAAGTTTTGTGTTGTCTACGCCCATGCAGATGAGTGCCTTAACCTTGCGTCGCGCAAACTCCTTGATGGGGGTGTAGTCGTTACCCTTGTCTGTGCCACCTGCTATCCACACCGTTGGGCGCTTCATGCTCTCGAGTGCGTACCATACGGAGTCCACATTCGTAGCCTTCGAGTCGTTTACCCACTGTATGTCGTTTGCCGTGCCTGCGGGCTCAAGGCGGTGCTCCACGGGCGAGAACTCATATATAGAGCGCTTAATCTGCTTGGGCTCTATGCCCGCTGCGAGTGTCGCGAGGGCTGCCGACATGGCGTTGTAGATGTTGTGCATGCCCTCAATCTGCATCTTGCGCGTGTCGATAGTTACCGACTTCTTACCTACGGTAGCTGTGAAAGTGTGACCCTCGAGGATGGCGTCACCGTCACCACTCGCAATTGCAGTATTTATGGCGAAGGGCAACTGGCGCGCACGTAGGGTGTCGTCCATCTCTGCGAGCATGTTGTTTGTCTCGTTGTCGTCGGCCGAGTAGATGAAGAAGTCCGAGGCGCCCTGGTTCTGCGTGATGCGCATCTTCGAGCGTGCGTAGTTCTCCAATTTGTAGTCGTAGCGGTCGAGGTGGTCGGGTGTGATGTTGGTGAGTACGCCGATGTCTGCCTTAAATTTGTAGCAGCCGTCGAGTTGGAATGAACTGAGCTCCAAGACGTGCCAGAAGTACTTGTCCGTGGCTACGGAGTAGGCGAAGCTCTCGCCGATGTTGCCACCGAGCGACACCTTACGTCCCGCATCGCTCATGATTTTGTAGATAAGCGATGTTGTCGTGGTCTTACCATTCGAGCCTGTGATGCAGATGGTCTTTGCCACACCCTTGTAGCGTCCCGCAAACTCTATCTCCGATATTACGGGTATGCCGCGCTCACGAATTTTTACTACTATGGGTGCTGTGTCGGGAATACCTGGCGACTTAATCACCTCGTTGGCATCGAGTATGCGCTCCTCGGTGTGGCCGCCCTCTTCGTACTCCACGCCCCACTCATCGAGGCGCTCCTTGAACTTGGGAGCTATCTTGCCCATATCTGTAAGGAAGGTATCGAAGCCCTTCTTATTGGCGAGGATTGCCGAGCCGTAGCCCGAGATACCTCCACCCAAAACTACTATCTTACGTTTCATATGTTGAAAGTGTTTTATTTCATTTTAAAAGTCGTATCCTACAATTGCATCAGCATACTCTCGCCAATACCATGCACTCTTATATGCATCAACTGATTCGTGTGGAACATATATCTTGAACCTCCTAAATTTACTGCCAAAGACACCGTCCCAGTGCAATTCTGGAGGTGTTGTAGCCTTGCAATATACACTTGTTAGGTTGTCGCAAGCATAGAATGCATGGTTTCCAATCTCGGTTACGCTGTCAGGGATAGTAATACTTGTCAGGTTGTCGCAATTCTCGAATGCGCATGATCCAATCTCGGTTACGCTGTCAGGGATAGTAACTCTTGTTAGGTTGTCGCAAGCATAGAATGCATGGCTTCCAATCTCGGTTACGCTGTCAGGGATAGTAACTCTTATCAGGTTGTCGCAATTATAGAATGTATACTCTCCAATTGCTGTTATGCCTTCCGGTAAGGTAACATCCCTTAGGTTGAAACAATTATAAAATGCATGGTGACCAATATATGTTACTCCCTCTGGTATATAAATATCCTCCAATTTATCGCAGTCGGCGAAAGCATAATCTCCAATTGATGTTACGCTGTTAGGAAGATTTACATTCTTTATATAATCACAATTATTGAATGCATGTGCTCTAATAAGACGTGTTCCCTCCTTTATCCTAAGTTGCGTAATGTTTTTATCCGTAACTCCAATTAGATAAGTGTCCGCATAACGAATACCGTCATAAGTTGGAAGATTTACGCATCCGGTGAATGCATCATAATTAATATCGGTTACACTTTCAGGAATTGATATTGTACCAAGTGCTTTGCATCCATTGAAAGCATTTATCTCAATAGTGGTTACACCTAATTCAATGTTAACGGTATGCAGACTTGAACAGTTGGTAAATGTTTCAGATTTAATAACTGTCACACTTCCTGGAATAGTAATCTCCTGTAGTTGTGAACAATTTGCAAAAGCCTTTGTACCTATTGCAGTAACACTTTCAGGAATTGTTATGTTTGTTAATCTTGAACAATATGCAAAAGCGTTATCACCGATTGTAGTTACGCTTTCAGGGATAGTAACACTTGTTAGGTTATAGCAATTTGCAAATGCTTCTGCATCAATAATTGCCACACCCTCAGGAATTGTGATACCTGTTAGATCTGATCTACCCGAAAATGTTTTTGGACCTATCTTTGTAATATTGCCATCTATGGTTATCACGCCTGAGCCTGTCGCAGAGTCGAATTCGTGAGAAACATTTATAAATGGATGGCTAATATTTAGTTCCAATTTATTTGCTGCGGTGTAGTATATTGAACTATTTGTCTCCTTTTTTTCTTCGATAATAATCTCCTTAATCGATGATGACATCTCTTTGTCCTCTCCATTAAAAAGTAGATAAGCACACACCCCGACTATAATAGCAGTAATCAGTGTAACCCAGATATAATTTACATTAAAGGTCTTTTTATTGTTCTGTTTCTGCGAGGAGGTAATTAAGGGTTTTGTCTCCTGCTCATCTTCAGTATAATTTATAATCGCTATAAACTCTTTAATACTTTGTGGGCGGTGTTTGCGCCAATATTTCATCGACTTAATAATAGCGTTTTGTACGCCTCGAGAGACATTAACTGGCATCTCGCCAACACCCTCTTCGCCAATAGTGGCAGCCTCGGCGGGAACTCTGCCTGTTACAGCAAATAGAAGCGTAGCACCCAACGAGTATATATCGGTGACGGGTGAGAATGTGCTTACGCCTCCCGACTGGTACTGTTCGATAGGGGCGTAGCCATGGCTGATGCCCACAGGTGTAGAACTTGTCTGGTCGCCCGCGGCATCGTACTGCTTCGAGAGGCCAAAGTCGATAAGTATTGCAGAGTCATCCTCCTTGCGCAGCATCACATTGGCGGGTTTAACGTCAAGGTGCATGATATTACGCTTGTGGATATAGTCGAGTGCCGAGGCTACATCGCGGATATGCTTGACCGCCATATCCTCAGCCAATGCACCCTCGCGCTTAACCTTTGCGTTGAGCGACTCACCATCGATATACTCCATTGCGTAGTACGCCGTGTTATTCTCCTCAAATACATCGAAGATACGGATGATATTGGGGTGGTTGAGGTTGGCGATGGTCTGCGCCTCCTTGATAAACTTCGCCTTATAGGCATTCATCATCTTGGCATTACCCTCAGAACCCAGCGATATGTGCATGCTGTCGCTATCACGGTTGTAGTACTCCTTGGGGAAAAACTCCTTTATGCACACATTACGCTTGGCCATGACCTGCTCGGCAAGGTATGTGATGCCGAAGCCACCCTGACCAAGAGTGGATATCACGCGATACTTCCCATTTTGGAGATATGTCCCAGTCTTTAGTTGCATAGGTTAACAGTTTTGTTTACTACTGAATCTTCAATGTTACGAGTGTGAGGGCTGAGAGAAGCAATGATATGATGAAGAAGCGCATCATAATCTTGGTCTCGAAGAGTCCCTTCTTCTGGTAGTGGTGGTGGATGGGTGACATCAGCAAGATGCGGCGACCCTCACCATACTTACGCTTGGTGTATTTGAAGTATCCCACCTGTACCATCACCGAGAGTGCCTCGACAAGGAAGACTCCACATAACAATGGCAATAGCAGCTCCTTGCGGATGCAGAGGGCAAAGACGGCGATAATACCGCCAATGGTCAACGAGCCTGTGTCGCCCATAAATATCTGCGCAGGGAAGGAGTTATACCACAAGAAACCAACCAAGGCGCCCGCAAAGGCCGTAGCGAAGACGATGAGCTCGGCGCTGTGGGGTATATACATGATGTTGAGGTAGTCCGAGTAGATGATATGTCCTGAGAGGTATGCCAAGGCGCCGAGCACCATGACTATAGGTATCGAGACACCCGTCAACAGACCATCGATGCCATCGGTGAGGTTGGCACCATTCGACACCGCGGTGATGATGAAGATGGCTAAGAGGATGTAGAACAGCCATGCGAGGGTGTCGTTGCCTCCCATCAAATCCTTGTAGTCGAGTGCTGTATTCTTAAGGAAGGGGATAGAGGTCTTTGTTGTCTTAACCTCGGGGGTATCCTTCAGCTCTTTTTCCTTTATAATCTTCGTTTCGCCGCTCTGCTCATCAGTGATTTCATACTGTGTGGTTATCCACTCTTTCTCCTGTATTACGATGTCGCTCGAGAGCCACATTGTTGTGCCCACGATAATGCCCAAGCCCACCTGACCAAAGACCTTGAAGCGACCATTGAGACCCTCCTTCTTGTGGCGGAAAACCTTGATGTAGTCATCCAAGCCTCCGATAAAGCCGAGCCATATGGTGGTGATGAGCATAAGCTGGATGTAGACGTTCGAGAGGTCGCTAAAGAGCAATACGGGGATGAGTACCGCCATGATGATGATGATACCACCCATGGTAGGTGTACCCTTCTTCTGAAGCTGACCCTCGAGGCCGAGGTCGCGGATGTCCTCACCAATCTGCTTGCGGCGTAACATGCGGATGACGTACTTACCAAAGAAGATGGTGATGAGCAACGATAGGATAATAGCCGCACCGGCACGGAATGAGAGGAAGTTACCGAGGTCCTTGCCAGGGAGATCGGTATTCTTTAGGTATGAAAAGAGTTCGTATAACATTGTGTTTGGGTGTGTTAACAGTTTGTATTGTGTGTAGTCTCAAATGCTTTGCGCACCTCCTCGCGGTCGTCGAAGTGGTGCTTCACGGTGCCTATAATCTGGTAGTCCTCATGGCCCTTACCTGCGATGAGGATGATGTCGCCCGCCTTGGCGAGCATTGTTGCGGTGCGTATAGCCTCGCGGCGGTCGCTTATGCGCAAGTAGTTCGTTGCGCCTACCACACCCGCTACCATATCATCAAGGATGGCATCGGGGTTCTCGGTGCGGGGGTTATCCGAAGTGAATATCGCCGTTGTGGCGTGCTCCACAGCAATCTTTGCCATCTCGGGGCGCTTGGTCTTGTCTCTGTCGCCACCACAGCCACACACCACGATGAGCTGCTGTTGCGCGGTGCGTATCTCCTCGATTGTCTGAAGTACATTCTCCAGTGCGTCGGGCGTGTGGGCATAGTCCACAATAGCCATTGTGCGGTCCGAGGCAGTGATAGTCTCGAAGCGTCCTGCCACGGGAGTGAGCATAGAGAGCGTTGTGAGCACCTCGGTGCTGTCTATGCCGAGGAGTGTTGCCGCAGCATATACCGTGGTGAGGTTGTAGGCATTGAACCTACCTGTAAACTTCACCCACACCTCCTTACCATCAAGGATAAGTTGCATGCCATCGGGGTGCATCTCCACAATCTTTGTGCGGTAGTCGGCCATCGAACGCAACGAGAGACGGTAGCCATGCGCCTTACAGTTTTGAAGCATTACATCGCCATTGCGGTCGTCGGCATTTACCACTGCCCACGCCTCGGGTGCGAGGTTGTCGAAGAAGCTCTTCTTGGCGCGGATATACTCCTTGTATGTGCCGTGGTAGTCGAGGTGGTCGTGTGTGAGGTTTGTGAAGAGCGCACCCGCGAAACGAAGGTTCGCGATGCGGTGCTGTGCTGCCGCGTGCGATGACACCTCCATGAAGCAGTAGTCGCAACCCTCATCGACCATCTCGCGCATCATGGCGTTGAGGCGTATAGCATCGGGCGTTGTGTGTGTCGATGCCACGCTGCGCTGACCGATGCGGTAGATGACCGTAGATATAAGGCCCGCCTTATAGCCCATAGCCATAAACATGTCGTAGAGGAGTGTCGCCGTTGTGGTCTTGCCGTTAGTTCCCGTAACACCCACAAGCTTAAGCTCCTCGCAAGGGTGGTCATAGTAGGCTGCTGCCATAGCCGCCATAGCGACGTTGGTGTCCTCGACCACTACATATGCTACAGCATCGTTAATCTCGGCGGGGAGCTCCTGGCACACTATGGCTACGGCACCGCGCTCTATGGCTGAGGGGATGAAGTTGTGGCCATCGCTCGCTGTGCCACGAACGGCAAAGAAGCAACAACCACTCTCCACGCGGCGTGAGTCATACTCCAATGCCACAATAGTGGGGTTACCTCCAATTATCTCTATAGCTCGAACGTCGTCGAGCAAGTCGTGTAACTGTTTCATATCTCTATTTCTGAGGGGAATCGTTGTTAATTTCTATTGTTTAAGTGTCAAGTGTATTGCAAGGTTGTCGTTCGAGAGTCTCCTACCTGGGGCTACGCTCTGTGTCACCACCGCGCCATATCCACTATGTGTGACTGTCATACCCACCGACTCAAGGAGGTAGAGCGCATCCGAGAGGCCCATGCCACGAACATCGGGCACCGTGCCAACCTCTATGTCAATACCCTCAACCGTGCTGTTGCCGCCGACATCAATCTTTGCTCTGCTCCACTCCTTACCCTTGTTGTCACTTGTGTGGTGCGCACTAAATCTACGGCTTATCTCCGTAACGTCACCACTATCGCCAGCCTTAATCTTTGTGGGGCTATATGGCATAGAGGGACTCTCTACCTCGGCGTGTAGTGTCGGGTCATTGGCGTGGATGTAGGTCATTATGTTGTTTGCTGCGGGACCAGCTAACAGGATGCCGTAATAGGGGTCGCCATTAAACATCTTCTGCTTGCATACGCCCACCAAAATTGTATACTTTGGCTTCTCAGCAGGCATGACGCAGATGATAGAACCATAGTAGTACTGGTCACTCTCGTTTAGACCATTCATCATTTGCATGTGATCCAATCGGCCTTCAGACACAAAGTTAGACCACATCTGTGCTGTACCAGTCTTACATCCAAACGAAGTGGGTAGTCCATTGAATTTGCCCGATGTGCGATGCGATGCAGCCACAAGACAGCTATCCAACAAGCCGAGCGTACGTTTTGTACACATCTGCCTGAGAAGTGTTACCGTTGGCATGCGTTCCACCACCTCGCCATTGCGCTCAATGCGGTCCACAAATCGGGGTGCTACCATGCGTCCATTATTGGCTATGCCGTTGTAGAAGGTTATCATATGGATGGGTGGCATCTCCATCTCGTAGCCATAAGCCATGCGTGGTAGGCGCGATGATGTGCTACCTCCAATATTCCACTCGGGAGTTCCCGCCATGTATATTTTTGAGCTCACCTCGCCATACTCCTCAAGGCCTAAGCACGAGTTGAAGCCCAACTTAGCTAAGTAATTGGTATAGACTGCGGGGTTATCTTTCCATTTTTCGTAGACCGCCTTAGCAAAATATGCGTTTGAGGAGTGGGCAAAGGCGTCTAATAGCGTAACCTCGCCATTGGTATCCTCGCCAACATCGTGTGTATCCTCGACGTAGGCATCGCCCACCATGATACCATTCCTGGGGCGTGAATGTTCGGTGTTGACCTTCGTGTCGAGAGTGTAGCCACCCATCTCGAGCAGTGCCATTGTCGTAGCAAGCTTCATAGTTGAGCCAGGCATCATCTTGCTCGCTAAGGCGTGGTTCTGCACACGCTCGGTATACTCGCCACCTCGCTCCTTGCCCGAACTTAGGTTTACCATAGCAAGGATGTTTCCTGTCTCCACCTCCATGACTATGGCGACACCAAACGAGGCATTCTGCTGTTGCAAGACTTCGCGTAGGTACTTGTCTGCTGCACGCTGCAATCCCGCATCTATCGTAGTCACTACGTCACAACCATCCTCCGGAAGTCTATTGTTGGGGTCATCAACGCGCGTCCAAAAGCCGTGGGCTATCCACTGCTCTCGCACCGAGCCATTATGTCCCGTAAGCTGGTCGTTGTAGAAGTACTCTATGCCCTTACCCTTAATCTCCTGGCCCTGTTTATCTATGAGGGTGGTGTGGCGACCAATAAACTGGCGACCAACATCTCCCAATGGATAGACTCTCGTATCCTCTGTCACAGGTTTGTAGGTGTAACCAAGATTGCCATTGAGAATGGGGTAGCTACGCAAGATGCTCCACTCATCTATGGTCACAAGGCGTGGAAAGAGCTTATATGCGCGGTTGCGGATATGGTTGCGCTGCTGGCTAAATATTCTACGATAGCCATCGGCTGTGATATATTTGTAGCCGTGAGCCTCCGCATCCTGGGGGTTGAAGTGAGCAGCCAGAAGGCGCGATAGTGAGTCCACGTTTTTGAAGTATGTCACACTATCGGCCTGGAGAATACCCTCAGATGCAAAGTCCATTTGGACATTATAGCGCAGACTCGATATTGCCAAAGGCTCACCATCGTGTGTGAGAATGGCACCACGATGCGCTGCAATCTCCGTTGTGCGGAAGACACCACTCTTGAGTACATTAGCATTGTGCTTCACTGCAGGGCTTGCAACCTGCACACAGATTAGGCGTATCGCTATAATCAAACCTATGACCATGAACGAGAAGTAGAGAAAGCGTACACGTCCCACGACATCGTGTCGGTGTTTGTGCTTGCTCTCTACACTCGAATCTTTTTTATTACCTCGTCTCTTGCTCATAAGTGTTATTTCTCAATTAGTCGACTACTCTTGGATAGGTCGACAAGTTCTATATTGTAACTCTTGAGGCGCTCGGTTATCGCATGCTTGGAGGATAGTCCGTAGCGTTGCTCCTCTTTTACCACCGAACGTTCGTGAAGTGTCGTTACCATGTGCTCCTTGCGGCGGCACTCGTTGCCAGCATTTAGCGATATGAATGTCAGGAAGATGCTCAGGAAGCACATCACGGCAATGGCAATGAAGTAGCGATAGTAGGGCACTGCGCCACCCGTAAGCATCGAGCCTGTGATGATATGGTCGATGAGACTCTTGTTGCGCTTCTCCTCTTCTACATCGTCATCGTCATCATCACCTTCTTCTTCGTCATCCTCCTCCGCACTCTCTATATCGTCATTGTCGAACTCCTCGTTGGAGCTGTGCGTGTCAATGAGGCTCTCCTCCTGCTCGTCGTTCTCGGCTGCATTTAAATCCTCCTGCTCCTCCACGAGTACCACTTCGCGATCTATGCGGCGACGCATCCTATTGCTGTTAACTTTGGCTCTCTTGTCGTCGAGGTCGTCGGCGATTATTTCGTTGGGTGTGTATCTATCTTGTTCTTTGGTCATGGTTGTAGGTCTCTATAACTTCTCGGCCACACGGAGCTTTGCGCTGCGTGAACGAGGATTTAGGGCTATCTCTTCATCTGTGGGTATCACGGCTTTGCGTGTGATAACCTTGAGAGGTGTTGTTGCGCGGCCATAAAAGTCCTTCTCGATGCGACCATCGGTGTTGCCGCTACGCATGAAATTTTTCACTATGCGGTCCTCCAAAGAGTGATATGACATAACCACTAAACGACCCTCGGGGGCAAGAAGCTTAAGACTCTGCTCAAGTGCCATCTTGAGTGCCTCAATCTCGCCATTTAGCTCTATGCGCAATGCCTGAAATAGCTTGGTGAGGAATTTTGCCTCATCCTTTGGAGGGGTGCAGGGCTTAACGGCCTCGACAAGCTCCGCAGTTGTTGTGATAGGCTTGATGCTACGGGCACGCTCAATGCAATTTGCAATCTTCCATGTGGTATCCAATTCGCCATACTCGGCGAAGATGCGACTTAAGGCATCATTTGTGTAGGTGTTTACGATGTCGGCAGCAGTGCGTCCACCTCGCGTGTTCATACGCATGTCGAGGAGTGCCTCGCCACGAAACGAGAAGCCGCGGTGCTTGGCATCGAAATGGTGTGATGACACGCCGAGGTCGGCAAGTATGCCGTCGACATGCTCCACGCCGCGCAGGCGCATTGCTCCACGCACGAAGCGGAAGTTGGATGCTACGAATGTGTGACGCTCATCATCGGGAGCATTTGCTGCAGCATCGGGGTCCTGGTCGAGGGAGTATAGGTGTCCCTTAGGACCGAGATGCTTAAGTATCTCACGAGTGTGTCCACCTCCACCCATTGTGAGGTCGATATATATGCCGTCGGGCTTTATTGCGAGTTGGTCGATGCACTCTTGTAACATCACTGGTATGTGGTATGTTTCCGCTGTCATTTTGTAACGCTTTTTACATAGTAAAAAATAACGGCACGAAGATAGTAAAAAAACGCCAAATAGCATAATTTAGTAGACGTAAAAATTAAAATCGGATTTGGGTGTGGTGGATGGTGGTGTAGGCGTTTTATATGGGGCGTTGCGGCGTGTCTCATGTCCTTGTAGTGCAACATGTTGTAATATAGATGTTTATTCCTTTGGTAGCGCAGGATTTATGCCTTCATGTATGAGGTGTGGCGATAGTGTGATTTGCTCTTATTTGTGCGGCGAAAAACGTGTAGTTGAAGAGAGG
The DNA here is from genome assembly GCA_045634765.1 of Alistipes sp. Taxonomy (GTDB): domain Bacteria; phylum Bacteroidota; class Bacteroidia; order Bacteroidales; family Rikenellaceae; genus Alistipes. Next base: position 4,554 of record JAZRAW010000075.1, on the reverse strand, counting down.
TATGGCGACATCGTTAGGCGCTGTGTTTGGGGTTGTGTGATGATTGGTTGTGTTAGATTGTTGGCTACAATCGCTATTTCTTAGACTCGTAATTGTATCTGAAAAATCTGATAGTTTAACTATATTCCTCAACTTTATTGTTTATTCACTTTTGACTGTTTTAGAACTTAAAGGGTTCCTCCTTTTGTCTAAATATTGGGAGAGGTGTTGAGGCGATGCGGTGTATGTTTCTATCATCTTTGCTGTGTGTGGATTGTGTGGATTGTGATTTATGTGCTTTTGCTAAAGTTATTGTAATGAATGTTTTCGGTGGTTTTATGATAGACTATTCGTATCGTTATATCTCTTGTGTTAACAAAAAAAGCGGAGTAGGCTTAAAACCTATTCCGCTTAAATATTCGTGGATAAACTCACTATGAGTAGTTCTCAACAGCTGCCTCGAGATACTGTTTCCAGATGAGTGCTGCGCCACCCAAAATAGCAACATTCTTATCCTGGATACCGCTCATCATAAGCTTAACCTTGCCCTTAAATACGCTGAGCTGATTCTCCTCCATGTGCTTGTGTGTTGGGCGCAAGATGTAATCGCCAGCATTTGCCAAGCCACCAAAGAGGATGATTGCCTCGGGAGAGGTAACTGCGGTGAGGTCTGCGAGTGCCAAACCGAGAACCTTGCCTGTGCGCTCGAATGCCTCGAGTGCGATGGGGTCATTCTTTGCAGCTGCGTCAGAGAGCATCTTTGCCTCAAACTTATCGTAGGGGATAGATCGAAGCTCACTCTCACACATCATAGACGCCATGAGGTCGAAGGCTGTGCGCTTGATGCCCGTTGCAGATACATATGCCTCGAGACAGCCCTTGCGACCGCAACCACACTGACGACCTGTCTCGCGTGAGTCTACAGCGATGTGGCCATACTCTCCAGCGAAGCCATCGTGGCCATAAACCATCTCGCCATTGCATACGATGCCAGAGCCGAGACCTGTACCGAGTGTAATCATTGCGAAGTCCTTCATGCCGCGTGCGTTACCGAATACCATCTCGCCAATAGCCGCAGCATTAGCGTCGTTCGTAACCATTACCTTTGCACCACCCATCAAGCGGCTGAGGTCGTCAACAAAGTTGAAGATGCGAATTGAATCGGGACGAGGATCTGTGGGGTCCTCAAACTTCCATAGGTTTGCGGGGGTCTCGATGCGACCTGAGTGGATATTAGCGTTGGGAGCGCCCACGCCAATACCGATGAGCTCACACTCTGGTTGTGAGGCGATAAGCTCCTTCATAGCTGTTGCGAGAGTCTCCATGTAGGGCTTGTAATCGTCGAAATATTTGAATTTGTCGGTAGGTATTTTGCTTTCAGCAACTACGTTACCGTCCTCATCTACAAGACCAAAGGCAGTATTGGTGCCACCAATATCAATGCCCATTGCATATTTTTTTGTCATCCTTATAGTGTTATTTGAAAATTTTATTGGTCAAAGTTACCAAAATTATTTTAATCTATGCAAAAAAATTATTAATTTTGACGCATAATACTAATTGTATGCCACGGAGTGTCGCGGGGATGAGTGTTTAGAGATGAGAGGAGTCGCGGCTTCGCATTGTTAAGAATGACCTAAAAGATTAAGTGATATGATTCGTACTAATGAAGAAATTTTAGAAGAGTTTGAGGCAGCATTGCGTCAGATGCAGACACCTGCAGAGCCAGAGTTGTTGTATGCCCCTATTATCTACTCAATGTCGGGTGGTGGCAAACGTCTTCGCCCTGTGTTGTTGCTTATTGCTAACGAGGCTTTTGGTGGCAATATAGATAAGGCTATGCCTGCGGCGTTGGCTGTGGAGGTTTTCCACAACTTTACCCTTTTGCACGATGATATCATGGATAATGCACTTGTGCGTCGTGGTAAGCCCTCGGTATATGCTAAGTGGGGTGAGAACGTAGCTATCTTGTCGGGTGATGCTATGCTTATCACAGCCTATAAACTACTTACGCAGCTCGATGCAGAGCGTCTACCTCGAGTGTTGAATATCTTCAACGATATGTCATTGGAGGTTTGCGAGGGTCAGCAGTATGATATGGACTTCGAGAGCATGAATAGTGTGGCGGTGGAGGATTATATCCAGATGATTGAGCGTAAGACATCGGCACTTCTCTCAGGTTCGGCAATGATTGGTGCGACATTGGCTGGTGCTTCGGATGAGGATGTCAAAAAAATCTACCGCTTTGCTACAGAGTTGGGCCTTGCGTTCCAGTTGCAAGACGATATGCTCGACAGCTTTGGCGATGAGGCACTCGGCAAGAAGATTGGAGGTGATATCCTTGAGGGTAAGCAGACCTACCTCATGGTGCAGGCTATGAACCGTGCATCGGCTGAGGAGCGTGAGGTATTGCGCACTACACACAAGAACGAGGCATTGAGCGACGCCGAGAAGATTGCCACAATCAAGGCTTTGTACGAGAAACTCGATGTTAAGCATGCTACAGAGCAGCAGATAGAGTTGCGCTTCGAGCGCGCCTTGTCGGTGTTGAACACCCTCTCTATCGAAAGCGAGCGTACTATTCGTCTTGCGGAGTTTGCTCGCAACCTTATGGGTCGTAAAAAATAGTTCGTGATGATTAAAAGAGAAGAAATAGAGATTATGGCCCCTGTGGGGTCGTATGAGGCGCTCAATGCAGCAATCAACGCGGGTGCAGACTCGGTATATTTCGGTGTTGAGCAGCTCAATATGCGTGCTGCGTCGAGCGTAAACTTCACGCTCGATGACCTTGCAGAGATTGTTCGTGTGGCACATGCTGCGGGCGTTAAGACATACCTCACGGTGAACATCGTAATCTACGACACCGAGATGGAGGTTATGCGTCGCATCATCGACCGTGCAAAGGCTGAGGGCATCGATGCCATCATCGCTACCGACCTTGCTGCAATCCTCTACGCCCGCGAGGTGGGCATGGAGGTGCACATCTCTACGCAGAGCAACATCTCGAACATCGCGGCTGTAAAGTTCTTCTCGCAGTGGGCAGATGTCGTGGTTCTGGCACGCGAGTTGTCGTTGGAGCAGATTGCCTATATCTCGAAGCAGATTGAGGAGCAGCACATCTGTGGTCCTGCGGGTGAGTTGGTTAAGATTGAGATGTTCGCACACGGCGCTATGTGTATGTCGATGTCGGGTAAGTGCTACCTCTCGGAGCACGAGTCGCACAACTCGGCTAACCGCGGTGCTTGCCGCCAGATATGCCGCCGTAAATATACCATCACGGATAAGGATAGTGGCCAGCAGTTGGATATCGATGGCCAGTATGTACTCTCTCCCAAGGACTTGTGTACGGTGGACTTTCTCGATACATTCATCGAGGCGGGTGTTCGCGTCTTGAAGATTGAGGGTCGTGCTCGTGGTGGCGAGTATGTCAAGCGCGTTGTGGAGAGCTACGACGAGGCACTCAAACTCTTGGAGGCTGGCCAGTATACACCCGAGAGTGTTGCCCCCATCAAGGAGAAACTCCGCACGGTGTTCAACCGCGACTTCTGGGGTGGCTACTATGCCGCTAAGACCATGGTCGAGCATAGCGAGCGCTACGGCTCATCGGCTACCTTGAAGAAGGTATATATGGGTAAGGTGACCAACTACTTCAAGCGTATTGGCGTGGCGGAGGTGTTGGTCGAGGCCTGTGAGGTGGCAGAGGGCGATGCACTGCTCTTTATGGGTGAGAAGACAGGCGTCGTGGAGCAGAAAGCTGAGGGTCTCATGCTCAACGAGCAGCCCACGACAAGTGCCAAGCAGGGTGACTTTATCTCGCTCAAAACTGCGTCAGAGGTTAGAAGAGGTGATAAAGTTTATAAGGAGGTAGAAAGGTAATTTAGTGAATTTAGTGTGGTATCCTTAAATTCATTAATTTCCCTAATATCCTTAAACTCCCTAAGAAATTGATAACGAAAATAATATAAAACCTAAAACTATAAAAACTATGTTTAGTAAAGAGACTTATATCGGCCGTCGTGCCGAGTTGGCGCGCCGCGTAGGCAAGGGACTTATCCTTCTCCCCGCAAACCCCGAGGTGCCTAACAACTATCCTAATAACACATACTACTATCGTCAGGACTCTACATTCCGCTACTACTTCGGCTTGGATGTCCCCTCGCTCATTGGTCTTATCGATGCAGAGTCGGGTGAGGCGATGCTCTTCGGTGATGACTTCACCGTCGAGGATATCATCTGGACAGGCCCTATGCCCACAATCGCTGACCAGGCTCGTGAGGTAGGCGTTGAGAAGAGCTACGCACGCAACGCTATTCGCGATGTGTTGCGCAAGGCTATCGAGCAGAACCGCTCCGTGCACTACTTGCCTCCCTACCGTGCAGAGCTCAAGATTGAGGTTGCCGATTGGCTCGGCATCCGCCTCGGCATGCTCCACGAGCGTAAGTCGTTGGATTTGATGTTCGCCGTAGCGGAGATGCGCGAGAAGAAGTCTGCTGAGGAGATTGAGGCTTTGGAGCGCGCATTCAAGATTGGTTACCAGATGCACATGACAGCGATGAAGATGTGTCGCCCAGGTGT
>JAZRAW010000074.1:0-7921 GCA_045634765.1 Alistipes sp. | reverse complement strand
GTGCACAGCGCGCCTAAAGGCATCCAACGAATGGAAACTATATATCTCTGGCTCAAGGTCGTGAGCAATCATCATATCGAAGCTATCCTGGTCGGCATTGAGCACTACGATGGGCATAGTGATACCCTTCTTTCTGAGCGTCACACCCTCATCGGCAAAGGCAACTGCCAAGTAGCGCACACCCTCGTGTTGGAGCATGCGTGCCACATCTACATCACCCGTACCATAGCTTCCCGCCTTGACCATAGCCACTATTGGGTGGTGCTGGGGCAAGTGCTGACGGAAGTAGTTAAGGTTCTTCTTCATAGCCGCAAGGTCTACCTCCAATGTTGTGGTGTGCGTGCGGCGCTCCAAGAGGCGCGTGAGGCGCTCAAACCTACTATCGCGGCTACCCTTAACCAAGATTACCGACTTCGCCCAACGCTCACGGTCGAAGTTCTCAATGAGCTCATCCGTAGAGAGATAGAACGACGAGCCGCGTGGGAAGAGATGGGCAAACGATGATATCGTCTCGCCAACACCTATGAGGTGGTCAACCGCCGCCTTCTTCACTGCAGCGGCAACACGCTGATATAGCTCCTCACTGGGTATACCGCTCTGGCGAATATCAGAGATGACGGCAACCCTGCGGCGGCCCATAGACTGCACATAGAGGGCATCGAGGGCTACAACAACAGAGTTAATATCGGAGTTATACGTGTCATCAATAATCATAGAGTCGTCGACACCCTCCTTCAGCTCGAGGCGCATAGCCACATTTGCCGAGAAGACTGCATCGTCGACACCATAGCCCAGACGACGCATAAGCGCCGAGACGTGCAGAGCATCCACAGAGAGTGCATCGCTCAACTCAAGTTCATTCTCAACATCCTCCTCCAAGCTACTATCTATAAGCTCGCGGTCGCCATACAGCTCCTCTATGCAGCTTGCCAACGAGCGGTACTCACTACTATATATAATCGTGCGTGCGCGACGCGCGAGGAGCAACTTCTCCTCAATCTTTGCGCGCTCCGAGGCGAAGTTTGCCGAGTGTGCATCGCCAATGGATGTCACAACGACAATGTCGGGGCGTATCATAGCCTCCAAGCGCTCCATCTCGCCAGGCTCAGAGATACCCGCCTCTATGAAGGCTACCTCCTCCTCACCATCGAGCATAAGCAACGAGAGTGCCACGCCGAGCTGTGAATTATAGCTCTTGGGCGAGGCAAACGAGCGCACATTGTCAGGCATAGAGCGCGATGCCCACTCCTTGACGATAGTCTTACCGTTCGAGCCCGTGATGGCAACGACTCTACCCTTAAACTCGCGGCGATGGTGTGCCGCAAACTTTTGCAAAGCACCTATTGCCGAAGGGACAACGACAATGCCGATACCATCCCCATTAACCTCCACGTCGCGCTCGACGATGAAGGCCTTAACTCCGCGTACCACCATCGCAGGGATGAAGGCGTGGCCATCATGGTGTTTGTCGTTGATAGCCACAAAGACCATATCCTCAGATGAAAAGACACCGCGTGAATCGGTTGCTACCTCCTTAACTCTGAGGTCGCAACCACGATGCTCACCACCCACGATACGGGCAATTTCAGACAATAGGTAATTCATATATCTTAACTTTTAGTCGCGTTTGAAAGTCACCACAGTGATGCCCGCGCCACCCCTATCGGCATGGTCGTCGGCCACTGTTGCCACATCGCGCACCGTGCGCAAGTAGCGGCGTATCTCCTCCTTGAGCGCGCCTGTACCCTTGCCATGAAGGATTGTAACGCCCGAGACACCCACCATAAGGGCATCGTCCACGAGGTCCTCAACTGCAGTTAGCGCCTCCGAGGCACGCATGCCACGCACATCTATGTGGTCGCGGAAATTGAGCTTGCGCTGGTTGATATCTACCGACACCACCGTGCGCGCCGTTGTGGGGCGTGTAGCCTCGCGGTACTCCGCCGAGCTAACAGCCTTCAAGCGCTCCATCTCCACCATTATCATCATCTGACCGAATGCCACCTGCGCCTTCTTGCCCTTTATCATCTGCACAACGCCAGGCACATCCTGTCCCTCAATCTTAACCTTCGAGCCCACCTCAATCTTCACGGGCTTAACCTCCTCAGCCTTGGGCGCACTCTCCACGCCACGCTCACGCTCCATGCGGCGCTCCTCTCTGCGCTCACGACGGCGTGCCAAGCGCTCCATCTCGCGCTTGATATGGTCGTCATGCTTCTCGGCAGCATCATCCACCACCGCATCGGCAAAGTCCTCAAACTCTTTACGCGCAAGGCGTGTGAGTTCCTTATCGGCCTGCGACTCGCGGATTGTGCGGATGGTGTTCTCGATGGTGCGGTTGGCTTCGGCAATCAACGCCTCGGCCTCCTTGCGCGCCTTATCCAGAATCACCTTGCGCTCATCGCGTATGCTCTGCAAGCGGTCGGTGTATGTCTGCTCCAACTGCTCCACCTTGCGGTCGGTCTGGCGGATGCGGTCGCGCTTCTCTGCCCAATAGCGCTTGTCGCGGGCAATCTCGCGCAACTGCTTCTCAAGGTTTATGTGGTCCTCGCCAGCCTTATCCATCGCCATGCGTACGATATCCTCCGGGAGGCCAATCTTGCGTGCCACCTCAATGGCGAACGAGCTACCGGGCTTACCCATCTCAAGGCTAAAGAGTGGCTGTATATTCTTGACATCGAAGGCCATAGCGCCATTTGCTACGCCCTCGTTGCGTGATGCAAAATATTTTATGTTGGCATAGTGCGTCGTGATAACGCCATAGGCTTTGCGCTCAACGAAGCGCTCCAATATAGACTCCGAGATAGCACCACCAATCGTAGGCTCCGTACCCGAGCCGAACTCATCAATCATGATGAGCGTATGCTCCGAGGCCTCGGCGAGCATCGCCTTCATGTTCACAAGGTGTGACGAGTAGGTCGATAGGTCATTCTCCAACGACTGCTGGTCGCCGATGTCAATCATCAACGAGTCGAATAATGGGAACTCCGAGTTCTCCAGCGCGGGCACCAAGAAGCCGCACTGCACCATATACTGCAATATGCCCGTAGTCTTCAAACATACCGACTTACCTCCAGCATTAGGTCCCGAGATAACGAGTATTCTACGCTCGGCATTGAGCTCCATGTCGAGGGGCACGATAGCCTTGCCCTGTGCCTTAAGCGTCTGCTCCAAGAGTGGATGACGCGCCTTGCGCAGCAGCAAGCGTCCCTCGGTCGAGATGATGGGTTTAACAGCACCATTATCCAATGCCCAGCGTGCCTTGGCGCGAAGCATATCTATCTTTGTGAGGTACTCCTCAATGCGGTCGAGACCCTTAACATCGGCACGCAACACTGCGGTAAGCTCCGTAAGTATGCGCACTATCTCGCGCATCTGGGCATACTCCAACTCGCGCAACTCGTTGTTCAGCTCGACAACCTCCACAGGCTCTACATAGAAGGTGCGACCCGTAGCCGACTCATCATGTATGAAACCCGCCAACTTACGCTTGTTTGCCGCAGCAACGGGGATAACGGCATGGCCGTCGCGTATCGAAATCATGGCATCTGCCTCGACAATACCCGAGGCCTTTGCCCTCTGCAACACCTGCTGTAAGCGCTTTGCCACCTGCCCCTCGTGCTCACGAATGGCACGACGTATCTCCGACAACTCCTGCGATGCAGAAGAGCGCACCTCGCCCTTATCATCCACCACGCGCTCTATCTCGCGCTGCAACTCTGGAAAGAGCTGCACACGCTCCGTCATACGGCGTAGTGCGGGGTAGCTACCCTCCCTGCGCGAGCGGATGAAGCCCACAATGGCACTCACACCCCTTAATGCGCGTAGCAGCACGGCGCACTCATCAGCCATGAGGTAGGCACCCTCAACAGCAATCTTATCGATGATTGAACGGAGGTCCTCCTGCTCACCAATCTCGGCACCAGGCTCCATAGCCAAAACCGTGCGCATCTCATCGGCAAGCGTCAAACGCTCCTCAACCTCGCGGCGCGAACGTGTGAAGCCCTCCGAGGCCATAAGCTCACGGGCTGAGAGCATAGAGCATCGCTCCATAATCTGCTCCCTGATGCGGTCGAAGCCGACCCTCTGTTCAAAATTCGATGGATATATCATTGCTAAAAACTGTGTGCCACGCCCTTAACAGGCGCAGCACACCCTACTTTTTTTTAGTTAGACGCCTTAGCGGCACGCTTCTCCTCCTTGGCAGCCTCCTTAGCAGCCTTCTTTGCAGCCTTTGCCTCCATCTTCTCCTCCGACTGACCGAAGACCGAGATGTTTACATAACGCATTGGGTGAGCCTTGACATCCTCCAACAACAGACCAAGGTTATCGCTGGCCGTAGTGAGCGAGTTGTAAAGCTCTGGATCGTTAAGCAACATACCAATAGAACCCTCGCTGCTCTCGATTGAGGCAAGCACACTGTTGAGCGACTCTACAGTTGTTGAGAGCTGGTTAACAAGGTCTGCATCAGCCAAGTCACCACTGAAGCTCTCGAGGTTTGTAATCATAGTCTCGATATCTGCCGAGCTGTCAGAGAGCATTGTTGTGAATGTACGCAAGTCACCAATAGCACCCTCGATATTCTCGCTTGAAGAGAGAAGCATAGTGTCAATAGATGCTGTCACAGACTCAAGGTTAGTGATAAGCTGACCGATGCCCTCGCCATTATCCTCCAAGAGGGTATTGAGGTTATCAACTGTTACATTTAAGTTATCAAGCAACTCGCCACCCTTATCAGCCAATGAGCCAATCATATCAGGACGCACACGTCCCTCAAATGTACCTCCATCCTTCATAGACTTCTTCGAATCGCCCTGTATGATATAGATCTCCATACCACCCATAAGACCTGCAGATGCAATCTCAGCGATAGAGTTGTCAGGAATCATATCTGCGTACTCAGCCTCGATAGATATCTCTACCTTAACTCTATCCTTCAATAGTGTGATGTCACGAACATTTCCGACCTCCACACCACGCATCTTAACGCGTGATGACTCCTGAAGTCCTGACACATCATCAAAATAGACATAATAAGTATTATTAGACATAAGGATATTCTGACCACCAAGCCACTTAATACCCCACCATGACGCCAAGATAACAATTACGGTAAATGTACCGACCTTAAAATAACTACTAATTTTCATATCTTCCGTTTTTTTATTAATATTCCGTGGTATGTTAAATTTAATTTGCTACAATGTTTCCATCTTTATAGTAGACGATATAGGCATCCTTAAATGTCTTTTGCGCCTCGGCGAGATCTCGTTTTGCCGCATCTCGCGTTGCGTAACTACCATAACAATATTTATATCTATAACGTCCAGTACCCATTACCAAGCGCACCTTGCCCTTGTAACTCTTAAATTGGTAGTCATTAATATCTACCTCGTAGGTGCTTGATATAAGCTGAATGGTATACCCCTCATTGGGCGCAGATGAACTCTCCACAACAGCCACATCACTCTGCGATGCAGTCTGCACTACGACACCATCATCATCGCCCGAGATAGTATCCAACCCTCTAAAGAAACTTACGATGGCATCAGCAATCGCCGTGGCAATCTCCATCTTACCCTTTTTAGAGGTAATGTATGCCAAATCCTCGGGGTTGGTCATATAACCAATCTCTATAAGCACGCCATGTCCCTCAAGGTAGTAGAGCATTGTCCATATCTTGCCAGACTTCACTCCCAAGTTGCCAAGGCCAAGTTTCTGAATGTTATCACAGCACTGCTGTGCAAACATACGATTGCGAGGCTCATTATCGAGCTGGCGAGTAAGCACCTTGATAAAACCCATAGACTTGGTGTCCAAGTCATTGATGTTAAGTGCATCGCCATCATCCGCAAAGAGGCTGGCCCTATCGCTATTCTGCTTCATCAGCGACTCATCAAGCGACAGCACCCACGCTTCACAACCCTTGACCCTTGTATTCTCAATCGCGTTGGCATGGATACCAATAGTAAGGTCTGCACCCTTGCTATTTGCAAACTCTGCTCGCATTCGATTATCGGTACTCTGGTTGGCATGATACGAAGAGTCGCTATATCGCGTAAGGTAGACATCCAACTCGGGCATCTTAACAGCGAGCTGACGACGCACCTCCTTAGATATATCGAGCACGATATCTGCCTCGCGTACCTTTCCCACAGTCTTACCAGGACGAGGATAGCCATGACCGGGGTCAATTACCACCACTCTTTTTCGTTCACCAGAGGCAACATTATCCCCTTGCTGTGCGTTAACCACAACAGGCATAGTGAGCACAAGGAGAAGTGTTATTATGAGTTTTCTCATAAAATATTCCGGTTTAACAAAAATTATTACTATATTTGCGGGTTGTTCGCCGAGCACGAAACACGCAAAAGCGCACATGCTACGAGGATACAAACTCCACGCTTGTCGTTTTTGCCGACAGCGTCGGCAAAGTTACAAAAAAATATTGAATTTTGAGGCATATTTTATTAAAATATATTCCATCGGTACTTCTCGCCGTGGTGTTCACAACCCTCTGCTTTGGCCTTACTGCCGCAAGCAGAGAGAGTTTGGTTGCACTATGGCCAAGTGATACCACCGATATGTCATCCCCCTTAAGGGACACAACTGGCGCCATAAGGGAGAACACACCTCGCACTGGCGGAGGAATGCACTTCTCCGACATCGTCGAGGGTAAGGCAGTAGACTCAGTAGTCTTTGATGCTCGAAACAAACATATCCATAGCTACAAGAGCGGTGATGTTACATATCAGGGCATGAATCTTAAGGCGGACTACATGCGTGTCGATATGGAGACAAAGAACATCTTTGCTCATGGCTACCCCGATAGTACAAACCTACGCGAAGATGGCACACCACGTAGCACACAGCCCGAGTTCTCGGATGGTGGCTCGCCATACTCTATGGATACCATTACCTACAACCTTGAGACGCGCAAAGCTAAAATTAAGGGTATCGCAACACAGCAGGGCGATGGTTGGCTCATTGGTAGCAGCGTAAAGATGCACCCCGATGAGAGTATTCACATCGGCCACGGTATGTACACCACATGTGATTGTGTAGACCATCCACACTTCTACCTCGCCATGACACAGGCGAAGGTTATCCCTGGCAAAAAGGTGGTAACGGGCTACGCCTACCTTGTAATGGAGGATGTTCCCATCTACTTCCCAGGTATCCCCGAGGGCTTCTTCCCCATACAAACAGGTCCGAAGTCGGGTATCTTGATGCCAACATATGGTGAGGATGCAAAGGGTTTCTTTATTCGTGATTTAGGATATTACTTCAAACTTGGCGAGTATATGGACCTCGCTCTTCGCGGTGGTATCTACACACTTGGTTCGTGGGAGGTATCTGCGGTGTCACAGTATGTTAAGCGATACAAATATAGGGGTAATTTCAACCTCATGTACTCGGCAATTCGCACGGGAGAGAAGGGCGAGGCAGACTTCGTACAGCAGAATAACTACAAAATCCAGTGGACACATACCCAGGACCCCAAGGCTAACCCTGGCTCTACATTCTCGGCATCGGTAAACCTTACTTCAAGTGGATATAGTCGATACTCGGCAACCACCGTAAACGACATCCTCGCAACACAGACCAACTCTTCGATTTCATACTCGAAGAATTGGGAGGGCACACCCTTCTCGTTGGCATTCAACATGGCCGTGTCACAGAACTCGCGCGATAAAACCATCGCTGTCACTTTGCCAACAATCACCTTCAACGTGGCAAGTTTCAACCCCTTCAAGCGTAAGGAGGCTGTCGGCAAGACTCGTTGGTACGAGAAGATTAAGATGAGCTACTCGATGAAGATGACAAACACAGTAAATACTAAGGAGGACGAAATATTCACCGAGGAGACACTTCATAAGATGAAGAATGGTATTCAGCACACCATTCCCGTCTCTACGTC
>JAZRAW010000073.1:0-5750 GCA_045634765.1 Alistipes sp. | reverse complement strand
GTTGTCGAGGCGTCACAATTTCGTCCCGATAGACCCTTCGTCATGCAGCGCATCCACACCCTCAATAATCAAGTATATCATCTGTCGCGTCATATTGAACAGCTGCGTGAAGCATCTATGTCGCTCTTTGGTTTTGCCTCGTTGTGTGGTGTTGCTGATGCTGAGCGTATCATTGTCAAGCTCCTCGAATTGTCACGTGTGTCGCCACGTTTAACATGCCCCGTTGTCATGCGCCTGGATTGCGCTGGCGCACTATCTTTTGAGGTTGAGATGCCCTCGTTTAACTCGGGTATGGCCGTTAGAACAAAGCGCGTGAATGGTGTGGCTATACCGATGTCGGCACCAAGTCTTGCATATCAATCATCTATGAGTGTTGCTGTGGATGATATGGTTAGGGCTGTGGCGGAGAAGCATGGTGGCGAGATGCCTATATGGATTGATCGAGAGGATAACATAGTCTCGCTCCCATGGAATCCCATCTTTGTGGTCTACAAAGGTCGCATCTTTACGCCGCAGCAGTTTGAGACGGTGGAGTATATGCTCGCAAAGAGGGCTATCGAATCGCTCAATATGGAGCTTATCGTTCGCGATATTCCCTATTCATCACTATTGAAAGTCGACGAGGTGTTCTTTGTTGATACTATCTCTGTTTTACCCCTCTTCTCGATAGAAAAACATAGGCTCCTATCCGTCGTGACATCGCGTATCACAAGCAGAATGGAGCCTAAGATTTAAGAGTTATCCAATACTAAATATTGTCTATTGCGTAGAGGTATGCGCCGAGCGAGACAGCGTTGCTCGCACCAATATCCGATATGGTTACACCAATGCGTTTCTCGGGGTCGTAGACAACCTCGCGATCAGAGCCATATACTTTAATTTTAGTTGAGTTGCCCTTTGCAAACTTCTCAAACTCAGCATCGTTGTCCAAATCATAAACATTCATCTGTACGCGGTTGAGCGTGTCGCCGGACATGGTCTTAATTTTTGCGCGCATCTCCTCCAAAAGTGCTGGCATAAAGTACTTCGAAGCACCCGCCAAACCACCACCAATTACAATCACACCATCCATAAGTGTTGCTGCCGTTGCCATGGTATCGCCCGCCACACGACCGAGTGTTGCGAATGCCTCGCGTGCTGCATCTGCGTTACCCTCCAATGAGCCCTCTGCAACATCGTAAATATCCTTTGGCTCAAGTGCTCGCTCATCGCCTGAAAGCTCGCGATATACGCGCTTCACAGCACGAATAGCCGCGCCATCCTCTACGATACACTCGGGGTAGTCGCGGTGCTTAAGGCAGAAGGTCTCGACGCATGAGTTGTCACCGAGATTGAGCTTGCCATCCATCACAAAACCAAAGCCAAAGCCTGTGCCCAATGTGTAGCCGAGGAGGTTGCGGTAGCGCTTTGCTGCGCCCATAGCCTCGAGCTTGCGGTTGATGCGGGGTAGTGCGCCACCCATAGCCTCGCCATATGCGAAGAGGTCAGCGTCGTTGTTGATAAATACGGGGATGCCGAACTTATCCTCGAGCATGGGACCGAGTGCTACGCCATCGCGGAACGATGGGAAGTTTGGTAGATAGCCACCGATTACACCATTGCGATAGTCCGCTGGACCAGGAAAAGCGAAGCTGATAGCCGCGGGCTTCTCGGGTAGTGTTGATATAATCTGACTAAAACCGTCGATGAGCGTCTGGAGACACTTGTCGAGGTCGTGGGCTGAAGAGGGTAGTGTGATACGCTCTCCTATGATGCTGCCACTCTGCATGGCTGCGAAAACGAAGTTTGTGCCTCCGGCGTCAAGCGTGACGACGATAGGCTGTGTAGTCTTAGTTGTCTGCATAATAGGCAAAGGTAAAAATTTATTTCGAATTGTGCAATTATTTCTAAATATTGATAAAATGTGCATAAATAACCAGTAAAAAGTTGGTGGTAGGCGCTTGAGTTTAGAAAAATATATTATATATTTGTGAGATTTTTAGCGAGCAAGGTGTTATTGCTAAAATGCAAACTGACAAAAATTATAAAATTATATAAAACTTAAAACAAAAAAACTATGGAGAACAACAAACTTCAGGAGCTTACTCAAAAGCTCTACAACGATGGCTTGGAGAAGGGTCGTTCTGAGGCTGAGCGTCTTGTTGCAGAGGCAAAGGAGCAGGCAGCAAAAATCTTGGCTGATGCTCGCGCTGAGGCTGAGGCTATCAACAAGGCCGCGGAGTTGCGCGCTGAGGATGTGGCAAAGAACGCTATGACCGAGATTACACTCGCAGGTCGTCAGGCAGTATCAAAGATTAAGACTGAGCTTGCTGAGGCTGTCATCATGAAGTCTACTGGCGAGGCAGTTAAGGCTGCAACTATGGATGCTGCATTTGTTAAGGATATGCTCTTGGCTGTAGCACAGAACTGGAATGCTAACACAGCAGATGTCTCACTTAAGGCATTGTTGCCTGAGGAGAAGCGCGCAGAGTTGGATGCAGCAATGCAGAAGAGCGCTGCTGAGCTCCTTAAGGCAGGTGTAGAGGTTGGCTACTCTAAGGATGTTAAGACTGGCTTCAAGCTTGGCGAGAAGAACGGTGGCTACTACATCTCGTTCACTGATGAGAGCTTCGATGCCCTTTTGAAGGAGTATCTACGCGAGAAGGTGTCTAACATGCTCTATAAGTAGGCTATGTTCTCTACGGAGTATTACTATTTGGTTGCTGGGTTGCGCGATTGGACGCTCGACTCTGATACCAAAGGTTTCGATGTTCGTGAGATTATCGACGAGATAGTTGGTGAGCTTACGAAGAGCGATCGTGAGGCTGTGCGTATGTTGTACGCCTACTACGATTGCGAAAACATTATTGCGCGTCGTGCTAAGCGAGAGCGTCACAACCAGCTTGGTAACCTCTCGGCCGAGGAGATCGCAGAGGTGCTCGAGGAGCGTAACTACTCATTGCTCACTCCCGCTGTTGCAAAGTGCGTGAAGCTCTACGCTGAGGCGGATGATGAGGAGCGTGACGAGGAGGTTACACTCGATGCGAGCTTCGAGCGTGCAATATTTGAGGCCTACTACCGCGATTTGGCAGAGTCTAAGTGCTCATTCCTCAAGGAGTGGGGTGCCTTCGACCGCAACTTGCGTAATATTGCTGCTGCAATTGCTGCCCGCGAGGCAGGCCGTGTTGTGGCAGATGTAACTGTTGGTGATGGCGAGATTGTGGAGCAGCTCAAGCGCTCGACAGCCGCAGACTTCGGTTTGCGTGGCGAGTTGCCATATGTTGACTCGGTTATCTCGGCTGTAAGTGACGAGAAGAATATCGTGGAGAAGGAGCGTAAGATTGACGCTATTCGCTGGGCTGAGGCCGAGGCGATGACTTCGTTCGATTTCTTTAATATCAATTTTATCCTCTCATATCTTGTCAAGGTCAATATCGTGGCGCGTTGGACATTGCTCTCACCTGAGGTGGGTCGCGAGATGCTCAATCGCTTGATTAAGGAGCTTGACGCCAAAGAGCTTGTGAATAAACAATAAAACTACATAAACGAATGAAAACATTAGGACGTGTAAACGGTATTATCTCGAACATCGTTATCGCCAAGGTTGACGGTCCGGTGGGTCAGAATGAGATATGCCATGTGTATTGCGGTGATGTCCGCATGATGGCTGAGGTCATCAAGGTCGTAGGCGACGAGGCCTATGTACAGGTATACGACTCTACACGCGGTTTGAAGATTGGTGACAAGGTGGAGTTCGAGGGTCACATGCTCGAGGCTACACTCGCCCCTGGTCTTTTGTCGCGTAACTACGACGGTTTGCAGAACGACTTGGAGAAGATGGATGGTTTGTTCATCAACCGTGGTTCTATCACTGACCCTATCGACTTCGATGCTAAGTGGCAGTTTAAGCCTCTTGCAAAGGGTGGCGACAAGGTTACTGCTGGTGACTGGCTCGGTGAGGTTAAGGAGCAGTGGGTATTGCACAAGATTATGGTCCCCTTCGTAATGCAGGGCACATATACAGTTAAGAGCGTTGTTGCTGCTGGAGAGTATAAGGTTACTGATACTATCGCAGTGGTAGCGGATGCTGATGGCAACGAGTACAACATCACAATGGTTCAGAAGTGGCCCGTGAAGCAGGCTATCCGCTGCTTTACTGAGAAGCCCCGTCCTTCACGCGTGATGGAGACTGGTGTTCGTGCTATCGATACATTTAACCCATTGGCAGAAGGTGGTACAGGCTTTATCCCTGGTCCCTTCGGTGCTGGTAAGACCGTGCTTCAGCACGCTATCTCAAAGCAGGCCGAGGCAGATGTCATCATCATCGTAGCGTGTGGTGAGCGTGCTAACGAGGTTGTGGAGATCTTCGCTGAGTTCCCCGAGTTGGTTGACCCACGTACTGGCCACAAGCTCATGGAGCGTACTATTATTATATGTAACACTTCGAACATGCCCGTTGCTGCGCGTGAGGCGTCAGTATATACAGGTATGACCATTGGTGAGTACTACCGCTCAATGGGATTGAAGGTTTTGGTAATGGCGGACTCTACATCACGTTGGGCTCAGGCGCTTCGTGAGATGTCTAACCGTTTGGAGGAGCTCCCTGGTCAGGATGCCTTCCCTATGGACCTTTCAGCCGTTATCTCTAACTTCTATGCTCGCGCAGGTCTTGTTAAGTTGAACAATGGCGCTACAGGTTCTGTAACATTCCTCGGTACCGTATCACCTGCGGGTGGTAACCTTAAGGAGCCTGTTACTGAGTCTACAAAGAAGGCTGCACGTTGCTTCTACGCATTGTCACAGAGCCGTGCCGATTCGAAGCGTTATCCCGCTATCGATCCACTCGACTCTTACTCTAAGTATTTGGAGTATCCCGAGGTACGCGAGTACCTGGATGAGCACATCGAGAAGAACTGGGTAGATGCAGTATACGAGGGTAAGACTATCGTACAGCGTGGTAAGGAGGCAAACGACCAGATCAACATCTTGGGTGATGACGGTGTGCCCGTTGAGTATCACGAGCGTTTCTGGAAGAGCGAGTTGGTTGACTCTGTAATTTTGCAGCAGGATGCCTTCGACTCTATCGATGCAAACTGCCCTATCGAGCGTCAGCAGATGATGTACAAGATGGTACTCGGCATCTGCCGCAATTCATACGACTTGGCAGACTTCGAGGAGTGTTCTAAGTTCTTCAAGGAGCTTATCTACTTGTTCCGTCAGATGAACTACTCTGAGTGGAAGTCTGAGCAGTTTGACGGCTTCAAGCTCAAGATTGAGAACCTCGTAAATGAGAAACTTGAAAAATAAGAGAAGCTATGACAACACGAGCATTTCAGAAAGTATATACAAAGATTGACAACATCACCAAGGCTACCATTACGCTTCGTGCTACAGGCGTAGGTAACGACGAGCTTGCTACCGTAGGTGGTCGCTTGGCTCAGGTGGTAAAGATTATGGGCGATAAGGTTACGCTTCAGGTGTTTGCAGGTACCGAGGGTCTTGCAACAAACTCTGAGGTTGTATTCCACGGCGAGCCCCCCGTATTGCGCGTATCAGACGCTTTGGCGGGTCGTTTCTTCAACGCATATGGTGAGCCACTTGAGGGTGGTGAGCAGATTGAGGGTGAGGCACGCGAGATTGGCGGTCCTACTGTAAACCCCTTCCGTCGTATCCAGCCTTCGGAGCTTATCGCTACAGGTATCGCAGGTATCGACCTTAACAACACCATCGTATCAGGTCAGAAAATTCCATTCTTCGCTGACCCCGATCAG
>JAZRAW010000072.1:0-5633 GCA_045634765.1 Alistipes sp. | reverse complement strand
GCCAGTCCCCATAACCTAAGAGAGTGAATAAAAAGATGTAGTTTTAGGCTTGCGAAGCCCGAAAAAGCGGAGTTTACTAAAGCGTAAATGAGCATTTTGAGGGCAAGCGTAACGACAAAATACACTTTTTATTCACTCTCTTTCTTTTTTATGAATGTCATGATTGCACACTATGGCAACAGCTGAAACTTTGCCTGTATGGTGTGGCTGATTGTAGTCTCGGCAAACTCAATGGGTTCTGACTCCTCTCGGTAACCCTCAGTTGAACTATCCAGGGCATAGGCGCGAGACTTCATACCACTATTAACACTAAAATAGACATCGCCATTACTGTTGTAATCGTGAATATAGGTGCAAGAGCCTATCTCCTGCCCCACAGCCTCTGCCAGCACCTCGGCGTTACGCTTAGCATCGAGCATAGCCTCACGACGTAGCTCCTCGCGTATGGCATCAAGGTTGGTGCAAGTGGCGCTACTCAACGATACGCTATGTAGGTTAAGTTCCTCAAGCACAGCAAAGGCAACAGACAGCTCCTCCGCACCATGCACAACGAACTCATAGTGGCGGGTTGCAAGTGCCCCGCGACGCTTATATGAGCTGTAGTTGTTCTTGAGGCGCAGCGCCTCATCAGTATCGAAACCAGCAGACTTCAAACTCCTAATTATAGAGCGTTCTTGCTCGTCGAGCGATATACGCCCCTTCGTGTCGGTCTCGCTTATGGTTATGGCTATAGTAAACTTGTCGGGCACAACTTTTCGCTCGGCATATCCGTTTACTACGACCTCATCTCGCACACTCTCCTGTGCCGAAGCACCCCACGCCACAACAAGCATAAGGGCGCAAAGAATAAATCGTCTCATAGCATTGCAATTAGGGATTTACCTAACTAACGCAATACCATAAGACGATATTGTCTGCAACACGCCTAATATAGCCAGCCTACATTGCTAATTGCTAATTACTCATTACTAATTAGTTAAGGGGATTCCCACGTCGCTCCGCTCCTCGGAATGACGTTGTTAGTGTGTGCGTCATTGCGAGGAGGGCCTGCCCGACGTGGCAATCTCCTCGCTGTACTTTGTCATCCTGAGCAACGCGAAGGATCTACGGGATAGCACAGCAATCGAACGTCAGCACTCTCCGAGAGATTCTTCACTACGTTCAGAATGACGCTGTAGAAAAGGGTCTGTAGGTACTCAAAAAGATACCCGCAAGATTGCGTGGTGACGACTACGTTCGGGGTTTGTGGGTACTCAAATAGATACCTAAGCAGTGTTGCGCGATGTCATGCTGAGCAACGCGAAGCATTTACGGGATATCACAGCAGTCGAACGTCAGTTCTCTCCGATAGATTCTTCACTACGTTCAGAATGACAATACAGTGTGTCATTGCTAATTGCTAATTACTAATTACTAATTGGTTACATCTCCTCCATGCGCCACTCTTCGCAGTCGTTCGCAAGCTCTGCGCGCTCCGCGTCCGAAAGCTCCAAGGCGTAGGTCACAACGTAGTTATTCTCGGCATCGAAGTGGTTGACAAAGGTTTTCACTACCCTATCAGCATCGCCACCGCAGAAGTCAATGAGGTTGCTCACCAAGTCGTTCCACATGTTATCATCATAGTCGTGCGACTCGCTATCTGGCTCTGCAGTAAAGGTGTAGTTACTGCGGCAAGGCACGCACTCAACCAATTTACCAAGCGTTACGCGCTTCACAACTATCTCTCTCGTCTTGGCATCGAAAGACTTGACAATGCGTTCGAGCCACAACTTATCAGTAGCGTCAAACGAGGCGAGCTCAGTGCTGTCTATATCCAATACCGCCACCACCTTGCCGTCGCGCCACACGGGAACGACAATCTCGCTACGCGATAGCGAGCTGCAAGCTATGTGACCTGGGAACTTCTCCACATCCTCCACCACTAAGGTCTCACCGCGCTCCCATGCCGCGCCACACACGCCCTTGCCATATTTAATGCGACTACAAGCCAATGGTCCCTGGAACGGTCCAAGCACCAACTCATCGCCCTCGACGCGATAGAATCCCGTCCAAAGAGGCTCTATCGTAGCATGAATCATAGCTGCGACATTTGCCATATTGGCAATCACATCGCTCTCGCCCTCAGTAAGAGCAACGACCTGCCTATATAGCAGGTCGTAACGCTCACTCTTGCCACCGTGGGCAATTTTTAGTTCTTCAGCCATAAGTGCGACTATTAGATGTCGTTGTTAAGCTGTGGGATATCAGTTGTTGTCTCGCGCTCACCCAAGAGGTGCTCAGCGAAGTAGTCCGCCATACGCCAGAAGAAGTACTCATTCATATCGCCGAAGCCGTGACGCTGACCAGGCAACAAGAGCATATCGAAACGCTTGTTAGCGCGGATAAGAGCATTTACAACGCGGAGAGTACATCCAGGGTGTACGTTCTCATCGATGTCGCCATGCACAAGCAATAGGTTACCCTTCAAGCGGTGTGCAATCTCGTGGTTAGCCGAGATGTGATACTCGAAGACAATCTCGCCATCCTGCTCAACCTCTCTGATGCCGTGGTGCTTCTCGCTCCACCAGCGGTTATAGATATTGTTATCGTGGTTACCAGCGCAAGATACCGCAACATCGAAGAAGTCTGGGTACATCAAAATTGCCGCTGTTGACATGAAACCACCACCTGAGTGGCCGTGGATGCCGACACGCTCGATGTCGATAAAGCTGTAGCGTGCTGCGAGCTGCTGCGCTGCGACAACCTTATCCTTCAAGCCGTAGTCACGCAAGTTACCATAGCCGTAGTTGTGATACCACTTAGAACGGTCGGGGTGACCACCACGGTTACCTACGGTAATCACGACGAAGCCCATCTGTGCAAGGCGGTCAGTACGAATCAATGGCTGATACCATGACTGCTCCACAGCCTCGGTCTGAGGACCTGGGTATACATACTCAATAATAGGATACTTCTTGTTGGGGTCGAAGTCGTAGGGCTTGTACATCACACCATGGAGGTCTGTGATGCCATCCGCAGCCTTAACAACGAATAGCTCGGGATACTGATAACCGATAGCGAACAATGGCTCGAGGTCAACCTCAGCGAGTGTCATAACCTTCTTGCCCTCAACGGTGTAGAGCTCCGATACAGGAGCAGCATCTGCGCGAGAGTATGTAGTCACGAAGTAGCGGCGGTCGTCCGAGAGTGAGAACTCGCCGTTGAAGTCCTTAGGGTCGAGCTGCTTGAGGCCTGTACCGTCGTAGTTCACACGGAAGAGGTGCAAGTAGTAGGGGTTCTCGCCCTTGTTGTAGCCCGTAGCGGTGAAGTAGATAACGCGCTTAGCATCATCAGCACCAAGGACGCTTGACACGTGCCACTCGCCAGAGGTAATCTGATTAATAAGCTCACCCTCGGCGCTATAGCGGTAGAGGTGTGCCCAGCCAGTGCGCTCAGACCACTGAATAATCTCCTTGCCACCATTTACAAGTGTAGGCATCTGCCACTCGATAGAGGTGTTCATCTGCTCTACGATAACATCCTTAGCTGTTGCTGTTTGGACATCAACCACGCAAAGGTCAGCGCGCTTAATGTCGCGGCTCTGACGGATAACATAGAACTTGTCGTTGTCACCCTGCCATACCATGCGCACGGGCTTCTGATATCTATCAGCGTGCATTGCGGGGCGACCACAGATGAAGAGTATCTGCTCCTTATACTTAGCCATGTCCACCTCACGGCGCTCCATAGTCTCGGTATCGAACAACTCCAACCAGAAGTCGGGGCTCTGCTCACCAGGCATCTGATACTTATACTCGAACAACTCAGGACGATCCTTCAAAATGTTAATCACCCAGAAATCCTCGAGCATAGAGGTGTTAGAACGCACTGTAGCGAAGTGCTTCGAGTCGGGCGACCACTGCAAGTATACGCGGTAGCGCTCACCCTCCTTCACCTGCTCGATGCAGTCCTCAAACCAGTGGTATGCTGTATCCTCTGTAGCATCTGTAGTAATCTGATGCTCAACGATTGTCGAATCCTCGGGGTCGCGCACCCACTTCTCCACATCCTCAGTGGTCATATACCAAAGGTTGTTATCCTTCTGGTAGACTGCGATGCGACCATCGGGCGATACATTAGCCCACTCAGGGTATACCACATCGCGCTCCTCGATACGCTCCAAGCTCTGAGCAGCAATATCCCACTTATAGTGGAACACGAGACGCTCGCCCTCGTCATCCTTAGGTGCATAGTCGTTGTTCTCAACCATTACATCGGCTGGTGCAATATCGAAAAGAACATATTTATCCTCCTTAAGCTCCATGTTACGGATGGGCAGATGCTGCCAGTCGAATGGGTAGTTTGTGTCGAGCGTAACCTTCTCAGCAAGCTCACCCATATTCCACAACTCTGTGCGCTTACCCGATGCAGGGTCTACGATGTAGTAGGTTGTGCCATCTACATTACTCCATGAGTACCAGAACTTTGATGAGTTCTCAAACCAATTTGGGCGCACCATTGTCTGTGGCACAAGTCTACGAACCTTTGTGGGCGAGAAGCGCTCTGCCAACTCATAGTTTGGCTTTACTGCCTCGGGCTCCGAGCCAAAAGCTGGGGCTGCTGCAGCCATCGCGGCAACAGCAACAAAAAGCATTGATAGTCTCTTAATCATATTATTTAAGTATTAATTTGCTTCGTGGCAATATTTTCACTTTACAAAGATACAAAAAAAGTTAGACTTTGCCTCTTTTATGCAGAAAATATTTGGATATACCTACGTCGAGGTCAGCAAAATTGGCGATGCCACCTCAGGCAATAGAGATATTTAACAAAAGAGAGACCTCAGGGATTACTCCTTGAGGCCTATGCGATTAGCTATCCATTTAATAGTATGTGCTCGTCCCTCCTCTGTCATCAAGTCCAACGAGTTGAAGCAGCCAAATTTACACTTCGGCTTCTGGTCGAAGAGTGCCAACTTCTTATCTACATAGGCGACATCGCGCTTGGGCTTTAGGTATAGCAAATCGTTGTATGCCCTACGCATATGTATACGCCCCTCTTTGTTCAACAAAAGATATTGTAACTCCTCAACATTATACTGCGACACATGCCTAAAGCGGTGCGATATATTGGCATCAAGATGGTCGGGATGCTCCCTGAAATAGTTCTCGTAGACGCTACGCAATAGTGGCTTAGGCGTGTGGTAAATCTTTATAAAAGACCTACGGTTGCCAAGCAACTTCGCAGCATTAAGCATCGTCTGGCGGAACGACACCTGCTTCGAGCCATCACGATGGCGACGCATGAGGTGGCTCATTACTACATATAGAGAGTTGTAGCGCTTGCCATAGCAGACAACCTCTCCCTCACGGGGGAAGAAGTCCTCGGGCTGTGTGGGTGCAGCAAGAATAAGGTCGTCATTGAACTCTATGAAGTGCTCCGAAAGACCAGGTATACGCCACGTCATCGACTCTATAGAGATGGAGTTGAACGTGGGCAGATAGTGCTCATAGTCTCTAAATATCACCTTGTGGTCGACAATCTCCATTGGGATAGAGCCCTCGGGGAAGTGCTTGGCGATGAACTCATCGACCATGGGGTTCTGCTCATCGGTTACGATATATATCTTATTCAACCAGGGAGCAAAACGGTTG
>JAZRAW010000071.1:0-4819 GCA_045634765.1 Alistipes sp. | reverse complement strand
GTAGCAGTAGACAACTACTACGGTACAGATGATGTAGCACCTATCGTTGATGGTACTATCACAATCCGTGAGGAGGGTATTAATTTCGTCGTAGAGTTCGACTGTATGGATGACAACGGTCACAAGATTGCAGGTACTTTCACTTGCTCAGGCCTTGAGATGTACGACAATAGTAAGTAATATCTACATTGCATAGGGCGGTGTCATGCCGCCCTTTTAAGCGAAAATTCCTCGGGTCGGTACTTCGGTACTCACTCGAGGAATTTTGTTCGTAGAAATAAACCAAAAGAGAAGAGGCTGACTGCAGTCCCCCTTGGGGACCATAGTCAGCCTCTAAAATATTTGTCAAAAGACTACCAGTTCAAAATCTTGCGGAAGTCATACTCCTCAGGGTTAGCGAGGTATGCCTTAGCTGCCTCATAGTCTGCAGGAGTGATGTAGTGCATAAGGTTGTCGATAACCTGGTGAATCTTGTCTGCGTTGATGTCTACGAGACGTGGAGGAATCTTGCCTGTCTCAGGGTCCTGAAGATCCTTGAGGTAGAGAGGCGAAACGTAACCCTCCTGGCTGATGTATACCATACAGCCTGTCTTGCCCTCAGAGAAGAGCTTGTATACACCCATACCGAGCTGTGAGCAGTATACGAGGTCGAAAGCACAAGGTGTCTGGCAGCGTACCTCGTAGCCAATCTCCACAGGACGTGACTTAACCTTGATGCCGAGGGCCTTGCAACGCTTCTCGAGGAGAGTGTTGAACATCTCAGCCTTAGATACCTTGCCGAGCTCGGGGTGACCGTGGTCGTCGTATGAGAACTGGATGCCTGACTTGAGAATCTCCTCCTGGTCGAGTGCGTGGAACACACCCTCAGATACCATTGCAGCACCGTAGTCCATGCCGACAATCTTACGCTTAACGATTGATGACACGATAAGGCTGATAATCTTGTCGATGGTAATCTGTGTCTTGTTGAACATCTCGGGGATGATAATCATGGGGTAGTGGCAAGCAGATGCGATACCGAATGCGAGGTGACCTGCTGAGCGACCCATGGCAGCTACTACGAACCAGTTAGCCGAAGTACGAGCGTCGTTGTATACGGCACGACCAATTACCGAGCCAGCGTTCTTTGCAGACTGGTAGCCGAATGTAGGCATACCTGCGGGCAATGGAAGGTCGTTGTCGATAGTCTTTGGAACGTGGATGTTCGCAATAGGATACTGCTTAGCCTCGAGGAACTTAGCGATGCGGTTTGCTGTAGAAGCTGTGTCATCACCACCTACAGTTACCAACAATTTGATGTTGTTCTCTTTGAAGAAGTCGAGGTTGAAGTTCTTCTCAAAGTCCTCATCTGTAGGCTTGAAGCGGCTCATGGTGAGGTAAGAACCACCCTGGTTGAAGATGTAGTCTACGCGGAACATATCGAGGTCCTCGAAGCGGGGATTGGGGTTGAAAAGACCCGAATAGCCATAGTGAAGACCAATAACACGATAACCCTTTGCAAGGAATGTCTTAGCAACAGAGCCAACAACTGTGTTCATGCCAGGAGCTGGACCGCCACCAGTTAGAATTGCAATAGCCTCTTTCATAGTGTATTGTTTTTTTGATTGTTAATGTTATTCGTTTAATACGACAAAGATAATTAATAATTTTAAGAAATAAGAATTTTTATCATCTTATTATACTATTTTCGTAAATATTGTGTAACTTTACAACATATAATAGGCTAAACCATACCAATATGCGATATTTCATACTGTTACTTTGTTGCGTTTTAGGCGTAAATAGACTCCTTGCCGATGAGCCATTCAACGGGCGTGTAACTCGTCCCGATGGCACTGGCATTAAGGCTACGGTGCGTGTCGTGGGCAGCGATAAGACAACGCGCGCAGATGGAAAGGGACGTTTCGGACTTACCAACATCAAGCCTGATGATACGCTGCAATTTATCTTTAAGCGCGACACGCTGTTTGTGCCCTTGGAGGGTAGGCGTAGCATAGAGGTTGTGTGGTATGAGCAGAGGTATAGCTATGAAGCCAAGGAGTCGGAGGAACTTATGAACTATGGCTACGGCTATGTCAAGCGCCGCGAAAGTGTGGACTACTCTTCTGGTATATCTGGTGATAGGTTGCGCGCAACGGGGTGTAGTAACCTGCAGGATGCGTTAATGATATGCTACTCGGGGTTGAGGTATATCAACGGCGAACTGTGCCTCATGACCCAAAACTCTATAAATGGTAGCTCCGCAGTACTTATTCTTTGCGATGGCATGGAGACACGCTTGGAACTTATCAATATCCATGATGTGAAGTCCGTGGAGATTATCAAGGGCTCGAATATGTACGGCTTTAGAGGTGTGAATGGCGTGGTGTTGGTTACGACACTTGGCGCCGAAGATGTTATAAAATAGGCGGTATATTACATTATAGTGTATATATAAAATAGGAGATGCTCGACACTAATCGTTGAGCATCCCCTATTGATTTATTTTAGTGGCGAGTCGGGCTCCTTTGCCATTACTGCGTAGAAGAGTTTGTCTACAAGACCTGGGAAGAACTTCTTGAGGAAGTGTGTGCCGCGACCCTCCCACTCCATCAAGCAGAGGCGCTTGCGGCGGCGTATGCCCTTAGCCACGATGTGCGCCACTTGTTCGGGTGTCATCATCTTCGCCTCGTTGCGGGGTGTCTCACCCTGCTGTGTGCCGTCGGCCGTGAGTGCCGAGAAGCGCACGTTCGAGGCGGTAAATCCTGGGCATGCGGTCATGACATGCACACCCTTCTTGAGGTTCTCAACACGTATGGTGTCGAGGAAGCCTGTCATGGCGTACTTCGATGCCGAGTAGCCCGTGCGGCCAGGCAGACCGTGTATGCCCGCTACGGATGATATGCCCACCAGCGAGCCACGCGACTTCTGCAACCAGGGTAGCGCATACTTCGTGCAGTTCACCGTGCCCCAAAAGTTTACATCCATAAGGCGGTGCAACACCTTGAGGTCGCAGTCGTCAAACAGCGCGCGCATCGAGAGCCCCGCATTGCATATCATGATGTCGATACCTCCGAATGTCTCTACAGCAGTTTTGATAAGGCGTTCGCAATCAGCCTCGTTGACAACGTCGCAAGCGGCGTATGCCACCTTGCCGCCCTCGGCCTCAATCTCCGCGGCTATGCGTCGTAGCTCCTCCTCGCGGCGTGCGCCCATAACGACCTTTGCCCCCATCTTGGCATACTCGCGTGCCATGGCCTCGCCAATGCCAGACGATGCGCCGGTTACCACTACGATTTTACCTTTCATAAATTTACCCATACTTATTAGTATATTTAATTATCCTATGAACTCTACCGCGAGACCGTCGTATGCAAACATTACACCCTCGGGAAGCTTCGCTTGTGCCTCCTCGTAGAGGCCTATGCCGTGCGACATATGGGTGAGATATGCCCTTTCGGGTTTTACGCGCTCGATAACTTCGAGAGCCTCGCTCACTGAGAAGTGCGAGTCGTGTGGCTCCCAGCGCAAGGCGTTTATTACCAATATCTTTACCCCTTCAAGTTTCGCCTCTTCCTCAGGCTCTATGTGACTAAAGTCGGTGATGTATGCCACCTCGCCAAAGCGGTAACCTACCGAGCGGAAACGGTCGGAGTGGTGACCCACGATAGGTACTATCTCCACGCCCTCCACCACAAATGGCGCATTGGTATCAATGGTGTGCAGCTCGATGACAGGCACGCCGCGATATTTGTTCTCGGCAAAGGCGTAGTCATACTCCATCTTCACGCGGTTGATGGTGGCCTCGTTGCCGTAGATGTGAGTAGAGTGAATGGTGGGGTAGTCCACAAAGTTGAAGGCGCGCACATCGTCGATGCCCGCGGTGTGGTCCTTGTGCATGTGCGTGAGAAGGATAGCGTCGATGTGCGCCACGCCCTCGCGTAGCATCTGATAGCGGAAGTCGGGCCCCGCGTCTATAATAAAACGCTTGCCCTCTGTCTCGACCATTGCCGAGGTGCGTAGACGCCTGTCGCGCCTATCCTCGGAGCGACATACCTCGCATTTGCAGCCTATTACGGGCACGCCCTGCGATGTTCCAGTGCCTAAAAATGTTAGCTTCATAGCGACAAAGATACGAAATAAAACGAGAAAAGCGAACGCAACTTGGCATATTGTTTTGTTTGTGGCGCTTGCATATATCGCATTAATTTATTAAATTTGCTCCAAATCAATACTTTGGGCTTATGAAGAGGCTTCTAAAATATCTGTTTGTGGTACTTATTATTGTTGTGATGGGTTCTTGCGCCAAGGAGGAGACTCCCAAGCCTAAGCCAGAGAAACCACATAGTTATACGATAATGTTTTATGCCTGCTGTGGTGGCCTCGATGATTCTGTCGATGATATGATTGACAATATTACGATGATCTCAGAGATGTCGCATAATATGAATATCAAAGTGGTTGGTCAGGTGAAGTGGAGTAAATACTATAGGTCGGAACATTCAGAGGGCGATGGTGCGGTATCTCGATTCAAGTATAACCATAACACCAATGAGATGATATTTAGCAAGTATGCTGGTCCTGCGTTTAGGGTTGATGAGGCGGAGAATCTTGCTGAATTTATTGAGTGGGGTCGCCAAGTGGCTCCTGCGGACGAGTATATAATATTCTTCCTTGGTCATGGACATGGGTATCATCCTTCGTTTGATGGCATTACGCGCGGCATCCTTCGTGATGATATGTACACAAATTATCTTGGAATTGATGCACTGTGTCAGGCGTTTGAAATGACAGATGCGAAGTTTACGCTTACGGTGATGGTGAGTTGTTTGATGAATAC
>JAZRAW010000070.1:0-3533 GCA_045634765.1 Alistipes sp. | reverse complement strand
TAAATTTTAACTTCAGAGTTCTCTCACCTTTTGACCACAAATTGCATAATCCGTTTCATTTTCTCGCAAGTTCTTCGTATATTTGCACTATTAACCTTATTAGATATACAAAACCAAAACTATGAAATACGCAATTATCTCTACCGAGAAGGGTGATATGAAAGCGGAGCTCTACGCTAACGAGACCCCCATCACCGTTGATAACTTCGTGAAGCTCGCCGAGAGCCACTTCTACGATGCACTTACCTTCCACCGTGTGATTCCCGACTTCGTGATTCAGGGTGGCTGCCCATTGGGTACAGGTGCAGGTGGCCCAGGTTACACTATCCCCTGCGAGACACGCGCAGAGCGTCAGTACCACGACCGTGGCGTGCTCTCTATGGCTCACCGTGGCCCCAACACTGGTGGCTCGCAGTTCTTCATCTGCCACAACCGCATGAACACCCAGCACCTCGATGGCGTTCACACCTGCTTCGGTAAGGTTGTTGAGGGCGTAGATGTTATCGACGACATCCGTCCTGGCGACCTCATCCTCTCTATCACCATCGTTGAGGAGTAACGCTATAACAGACGCATGACTATGCCCATGAATGACCTAAAACCCCTCTTTGGCGATAGCATACAAGAGCCGCTATACATTGCGGGTCCCTGTAGCGCCGAGAGCCGCGAGCAGCTACTCACGGCAGCACGCGGCGTTGCCGATGCTGGCGTAGCCATCCTACGCGCTGGCGTGTGGAAACCACGCACTAAGCCTGGGTCGTTCGAGGGCATAGGCAGTCGCGCACTCGACTGGATGGTAGAGGCGCGCGAACTCTACGGGTTAAAGATTATCACCGAGGTGGCGACACCCGAACACCTTGAGTTTGCACTCAAGGCGGAGTTGGATGGCGTATGGATAGGCGCACGCACGACGACCAACCCCTTCGCCACACAGCAGATTGCCGATGCTTTGAGGGGTGTAGACACCGCCGTAATAGTAAAGAACCCCGTTATCCCCGATGTGGACCTTTGGGTAGGTTCCATCGAGCGTATATATAATAGTGGTATACGCCGCCTTGCTGCCGTACACCGCGGCTTTGGCACACACCAGATAACGCCCTATCGTAATGCGCCGCACTGGTCTGTACCCATCGAGCTGCACCGTCGTATCCCCCAGCTCACCATCCTCTCCGACCCCAGCCATATCGGAGGCCGCCGCGACCTCGTTGCACAACTATCACAGCAGGCTCTCGACTTAGGCTTCTCGGGTCTAATGATAGAGTGCCACCCTACACCCGACACAGCACTTAGTGATACAGCACAGCAGATAACTCCAACTACGCTTGCCGACCTATTGAGGGGTCTGCAGTTGCGTCGCACGCCTGTGGGAAGCAACTCTATTAGCGAGTATCGCCTACATATCGACACTTTAGACAGCCGCATCATAGAGCTTTTAGCCGAGCGCATGGAGGTAGCACGCGAGATTGGCGAGTATAAACTTCAGCATGGCATGGCCGTTGTGCAACACGACCGCTATAATGAGATGCTTTCTGCCATGGAATCGCGAGCCGAGACCATGGGACTAACAAAATCGTTTATTCATCAGATTTTCAGCACTATACACGAGGAATCTGTACGCCAACAGATGCAAGTAAAATGTGAGGAAGCAGAAAAATTGTAATTTTTTTTGAAAAAAGTTGCAAAAAAAATTGCAGAATAAAAAAAATAGTGTACCTTTGCACTCGCAATCGAAGGATTGCATGGTTCTAAAGAAAATGCGGAAATAGCTCAGTTGGTAGAGCACAACCTTGCCAAGGTTGGGGTCGCGAGTTCGAGTCTCGTTTTCCGCTCCAAAATTCAGGCAGTTGCGAAAGTGATTGTCTTTTTTTATGTCAGAAGTGGCAATTGGCGATTAACTGCGGAAATAGCTCAGTTGGTAGAGCACAACCTTGCCAAGGTTGGGGTCGCGAGTTCGAGTCTCGTTTTCCGCTCAACGCACAGCGATAATCGAATGATTATCGCTTTTTTTTGTGCGTTTCGCTAAACCCTCCAAACCCTCCTTAAGGAGGCGTTACGTTGAGTAGAAGTCGTGCGCAGCACGAAGCACCTCGCCTCGCTCCCTCAGCAGATGGATAAGGGAGGAGATACCTAGAATATACCCAAAGAAGAAACCAAAAGATAAGATTTATGCCTACTACACCAAACGCTATTGTCATTAAAGAGGTGACATCGAAACGCGAAATTAAACGATTCGTGCAGTTCGGAATAGATATGTACAAGGGTAACCCCTACTACTGTCCTCCGATTTTCTTTGATGAGGTAAACACCTTCAACCCCAAGAGCAACCCAGCACTCGAGGTTTGCGACTTTGTAATGTATATGGCTTACCGTAACAACAAGATAGTGGGTCGCATCGTAGGAATCGTTAATCATCGTGCCAACGAGGCTTGGGGTGTCAAGAAGTGCCGCTTCGGCTGGTTTGACTTTATTGACGACTATGATGTGTTCAAGGCGCTATTGGATGCCGTTGCTGCGTGGGGCAGAAGCAAGGGTATGTCATGCCTCAATGGCCCTGTAGGTTTTACCGATTTCGACCATCAGGGTCTTCTTTTGGAGGGCTTCGACTATAACGCCCCCATGGCGAGCCTCTACACCCACCCCTACTACGTCAACCATTACGAGCGATATGGACTAAGCAAGGAGGCCGATTGGATTGAGTATCAGATAACACCACCCAAGGAGGCCCCCGAACGAATGAAGCGTCTTGTAGATTTTGTCGCGAGACGATATAACCTACACACTGTAAAGATAAAAAATTCCAAGGAGCTGATAAAGCGCTACGGCTATACATATTTCGATGTTCTGGATGCCGCATACCAGAAGCTATATAATTATCAGCCGATGACACCTCGTCAAAAGGAGTACTACAGCAAGATGTATTTTCCTATACTCAACTTCGACTTTGTGACTATGGTAGCTAATGAGCAGGATGAGATTGTAGCCGTGGGCTTGGGTATGCCATCACTCTCCGAGGCGCTGCGCAAGTGTGGAGGCCATCTATTCCCATTTGGTTGGTATCACCTTCTCAAAGCTCTTAAAGCCAAGAGGATGACGGACTTCGACCTATTGCTTATTGCGGTGCGTCCCGACTATCAGGACAAGGGCGTTACAGCGCTCATATTCAACGAGATGACTCCATACTTCACGAAGTATGGCATTCAGAGGGTTGAGACGACCGCCATCCTTGAGGACAACCACAAGAGTCAGGCCAACTTTGAAGACTTCGAGCATATCCAGCATAAGCGTCGTCGCGCCTATGTCAAGGGGTTATAACGATATTTGACGCTATTCGCATATCATAATGAAAAGGCAGTCCTCCGCGGACAGGTCTTTTAATTTTTAACTGATTGATTTTCAGTGTTTGTTTTTACGAAAATTGCGAAATCCTACATAGAAGACTACATGGAGGTTGTGGTTAAATCCATTTCCCGACGAGTAAAATGTGTATAGCAGTTTTGAAAGTACGGCTCTGAAATCGAGCATCTTTCGCTGAT
>JAZRAW010000069.1:0-6724 GCA_045634765.1 Alistipes sp. | reverse complement strand
TAATACATTATAGACCTGATACCGTAGGTATCATTGCAAACCGAAGTACAACCAAA
Organism: Alistipes sp.; assembly: GCA_045634765.1. Taxonomy (GTDB): domain Bacteria; phylum Bacteroidota; class Bacteroidia; order Bacteroidales; family Rikenellaceae; genus Alistipes. The sequence continues at coordinate 6,668 of JAZRAW010000069.1, read as the reverse complement.
CTTAACGGATATGTTTTCAGAAATAGTGTCGCTCGAGAGCTACAACATCTTCCTCATCGCCATGGCAGCAATCGCTGTGATAGTCTTTATCGCCCTCTACTTCGTGGAGGCGGGTTATGGCTACCTCTTCAACCCCAAGTTCGGCTTCCCCGTGCCCAACAAGGTGGCATGGGTGCTCATGGAGTGCCCCGTATTCATCGCCATGATGATATTGTGGTGGATGTCTGACCACGCAACCGAGGCAGCGCCCCTCGCACTCTTTGCGATATTCCAGTTGCACTACTTCCAGCGCTCGTTCATCTTCCCCTTGCTCATACGCGGCAACTCGAAGATGCCCGTAGGCATCATGCTCATGGGCATGGTTTTTAACACCCTCAACGCCGTGATGCAGGGCGGTTGGATATTCTACTACGGTCCCGAGATGGGCTACTACGACGGCTGGATGTCGAAGCCCTACTTCTACATCGGTGCTGCAGTCTTCCTCTTCGGTTTCATCACCAACCTCCACTCCGACTACATCATCCGCAACCTACGCAAGCCTGGCGACACCAAGCACTACATCCCCAAGGGTGGCATGTTTAAGTATGTCTCTTCGGCGAACTACTTCGGCGAATTTATGGAGTGGGTAGGCTTCGCCATCGCCTCATGGTCGTGGGCGGGTGTTGTCTTCGCAATGTGGACATTCGCCAACCTCGGACCTCGCTCGGCATCGCTCTACAAGCGCTACGAGAGGGAGTTTGGCAAGGAGTTCACCTCGCTCAAGCGCAAGCGCATACTCCCATTCATCTACTAACGAACACACAATAAACAAGATACAGACATGGAAAACAAGAAGAGACTCGAAGAGTCTAAATTGTTCACTCCCTACAAACTTGGAAGCGTAACATTACGAAATCGCGTGATTCGCTCCGCAGCATTTGAGTCTATGGGCAAGGACTTCGCCCCCACGCAGCAGCTCAAGGACTACCACGTCAGCGTGGCTCGTGGCGGTGTGGGCATGACCACCGTAGCCTACGCCTCAATCAACCGTAGCGGCATATCGTTCAACAAGCAGTTGTGGCTGCGCAACGAGATTGTCCCCGCGCTCCGCGACCTTACCGACGCTGTACACAACGAGGGTGCTGCCGTGGGTATTCAGCTTGGCCACTGCGGTAACATGACACACTGGTCAACAGCGGGTAGCTTCCCCGTATCAGCCTCAAACGGCTTCAACCTCTACTCGCCCACCTTCCACCGTCGTATGACGCACGCCGAGATACGACAGTTTGCCAAGGACTTTGGCACAGCCGTGGAGACAGCATACAACGCGGGCTTCGACTCTGTGGAGGTGCACGCAGGTCACGGCTACCTTATCTCGCAGTTCCTCTCACCCTATACCAACCACCGCCACGACGAGTATGGTGGCTCGCTCGAGAACCGCATGCGCTTTATGAATATGTGCTTGGAGGAGGTCATGGAGGCTGCACGCAAGCGCGGCATGGGCGTACTCGTTAAGCACAACATGGAGGATGGCTTCAAGAGCGGCATACAGGTGCCCGAGTCTATAGAGATAGCCAAGCAGATTGAGACATTCGGTGTCGACGGCATTGTGCTCTCATCGGGCTTCGTGTCTAAGGCTCCTATGGCCGTTATGCGTGGCCGCATCCCCACAAAGACCATGGGTTACTACATGGGTTGGAACGAGTGGCCGCAAAAAATCGTTGTCTCGCTCTTCGGCCAGTGGCTCATCAAGCAGTACGACTTCGAGGAGTGCTACTTCTTGGAGAACGCCAAGAAGTTCCGCGCGGCGTTAAAGGGCCCATTGGTATATGTCGGAGGCCTCGTATCGCGCGAGGGCATAGAGAGCGTGTTGGATGAGGGCTTCGAGCTTGTGCAGATGGCACGCGCCTTGGTCAACGACCCCGCTTTTGTGAATAAGCTCAAGGCTGGCGACATGGCTACACGCAGTGGCTGCGACCACCGCGACTACTGCATGGCGCGTATGTACTCGGTAGATATGCAGTGCTGCCACAACTGCAAGGAGCATATCCCCGAGCGCTTGTGGAAGGAGATTAACTCTATTAAGTAGGCTACTATGTGTTTCTGCAATAGACGACGAGGCGAGGTGCCACGTGGCAAGGCTTGGGCATTGGTAACGGGTGCGGCAAAGGGCATCGGTCGCCAATATGCCGAGCAACTCGCAGCCAAGGGTTACAACCTCTACTTGGTGGACATAGACGAGGCCATCACCACCGAGGCACGCGTAATCGCCGAGCACCACTCCGTGAAGTGCGTAGGTGTGGTTATGGACCTCGCTGAGGTGGATGCCGCACACAGGCTACATAGCAACACCGTAGAGGAGGGTTATGTGTTCGATGTGGTGATAAACAACGCGGGCATCTTCTCGCACTGCGACATATTGAGGACACCCCTCGAGCGCATCGAGCGTATGCTTATTCTGCACGACCTCACGCTAACCACCATGTGCCGCCTCTATGGCGAGGATATGCGTCAGCGTGGCAAAGGTCGCATACTCAACATGTCGTCCTACTCCATATGGATGCCCTTCCCAGGCTTGGCACTATACAGCGCATCTAAGGCGTATGTCAAGAGCTTCACCGAGGCATTTCATAAGGAGTTGCGTGGCACGGGAGTCTCGGTTACGGCGATATGTCCCGCGGGCATCGCTACCGACCTATACGGCCTTTCGAAGAGTTTGCAGAGGTTCGGACTTAAGACGGGAATCCTCATGTCACCCAAGAGTTGCGCACGCCGTGGCCTAAATGCCATGTTCCGTGGCAAGAGCGTCGTGGTCCCCGACTGGTGGTTCCGTATATTGATACCCATTTGCAAATATCTTCCTGGTTTCATAATTAGGCCCCTTCGTGCCTTTACGATGAAGTGGCAAGGATAACATCTAAGCATGGAAAACAACAAAAAACAGACAGAGACTACCCCCAAACGCAAAGGCAAGGCTAAGCGCATAGTGCTATGGACGCTTGGCACACTCGTCACCCTCGCAGTGCTCGCAATCGCCGCCGTCATCATATGGCTCGGACCCATCGTCGAGTGGTACATAGAGAAGTATGACACAGAGCTTGTCGGTCGCGAGGTCGCTGTAGATGACCTACGCATAAAACTCTTCAAGGGCGAGGCTACGGCAAAGAACATCATCCTCTACGAGGCAGATGGCGAGACCCACTTCGCACGCATAGGCGATATATATGTGTCGATGGAGCTTAAGGAGCTCTTCGATAAGCATGTGCACATCACCAAGGTGGTAGCAGATGAGGCATACCTTATGATTGACCAGAATGTCGAGGAGTTCAACTTCGACGACATGATGGTGTTCATCGAGCAGGAGTACTTGACGGAGGAGGAGCCCGTCGAGCAGAAGAGTGAGCCATGGAGGGTCACTCTCGACAACATCACCATCAACAATAGCCACCTCGCCTACTACGACCATGAGATAGAGCAGCGCTGGGACCTAACATCGTTGCACCTCGCTACCCCATCGTTCTACCTCGACAGCCGCTTCACGCATATCGACGTGGCGAGTATCATAAACGACAAGGCGGAGCTATCGGGCGTGCTCATGCTCAACTACGACAATTGGGAGTTCACCTTCGATGGCACACTCCGCGAGTTCGAGCTTAGCGAGACATACAAATACTGGACTCCCTACCTCAACATTGGTAGCGTAGGTGGTAATGTCGCTGCAGAGATGCAGTTGGAGGGTAATGTGATGGATATCTTCGCGATGAACATCAGCGGCGTGGCTACGGCTACCAACTTCGCCATCACCACACCCACAGGTGGCAAGGTCTTGTTGGCCGATAGACTCGAGGTGGGCGTTGAGGAGGTTAACATCGACGCGGAGCGTTACATCCTATCGTCACTCGTTGCAAGTGGCTACTCTTCGGAGATGCTCTTCAACAAGGATGGCTCGACAAACTTCGATATCCTCTTCTACAACGACCCCACCATCACCATCGAGAGCACCACAACCGAGGAGGGCGAAAACCTCTACGATGTCAAGGAGCGCGTTACGGTGACCACAACCGAGGAGGAGACCTCGTTCGACAATATGGTCATCAAAATTGGCCATGTAGACCTCAAGGGTGGTGAGTTCCTCTACTCGGACGACACCATGCACCGCACCTTCGAGTATCAGTTGCGCGATATCAACATCACGGGCGACAACCTCGACATTGCAGGAAATAACAAAATCTCGCTCGGCGCAAAACTCCCCAAGCAGGGCTCCGTTATGCTGCGCTGGGATGGCTCGCTCAACGACTTCCACAACCAGAGCCTCATGCTCTCGCTCAACAATGTCGACATGATAGGACTCTCGCCATATGTGGAGTACTTCACGGGCTTTCCCATCACTGCGGGTAACCTCACCTTCCGCAGCCAGAATGTGATTAGCGATGGTAGCCTAAGCGGTATCAACCAGTTTGGCACCTACAACCTCAAACTCGGCAAGCGCGACGATAGCCTCGACCCCGAGATGCGCCTACCCCTACGCTTAGCCGTGTGGGTGCTTACGGATAAGGATGGCCACATCGACATTGACCTACCCATATCGGGCAGTTTGGACTCTCCCAAGTTCTCGTACGGCAGAATCATCATGAAGGCGTTGGGTGGCCTCATGGTGAAGATTGTGGTCTCACCCTTCGATTTCCTTTCGGGCAACAAGCAGGATGCCTTCCAGCAGATAAACATCGACTTCATGGAGCCTGGTCTCGACTCGGAGAGCTACGCACGCTTGGATAAGATGGCTGAGGCACTCAAGGAGGATAGCACGCTTAAGGTGCGCCTCACTCAGCGCGTGAACTACGACCGCGCCATCAAGCGCATCGCGAACTTCAACCTTAAGATTGCCTACTACAACCACACCTATGGTAATGAGCAGGGCTACCTCGATATGTTGGCATTCTCGCGCATCAACGACATGAAGATTTCAAATAGGGATGTCATAGCCTATGCCGACTCACTGCTTGTAGCACGCGGCATCGACCCAGCACTCATGACCACACAGCAGAAGGCGATGACGCTCTATGGCGATATGGCTGTTGGCCAGATGACACAGCTCATGGAGCACCGCAACCGCATCATCAACGAATATATGTCGTTCCAGCATCAGGACCTCCCCGCGGGCTCGTTCTCTATCAACAATGTCGTTGTGGATGATATGGTAGACTACCACGGCAAGGACCGCTATACCGTAACTCTTATCATCGACGACGAGGAGGTAGACCTCACACAGCCAGGTAGTGACGAGGCTGTAGAGAGCGATGATGATGACCTCGACAACCTCGATATTGAGGAGGATGAGGAGAAAAATATCGCCCAAGAGGACAATATATCGCAAGATGGAGCGTTAGGTGATGTTGAGACTATTGATATCGAACAATAACAAGTAAACAAACTATAAACAAACAGATTAAAGATGAAAAAGTTATTCTTAGCAATGGGCGTCGTAGCCCTATCGTTGTCAGCCATTGCTTGCAACACAAACGAGAAAGCACAGAAGAGTGAGTCTGGCATCGCCATCTGCAAGTGTGGCGAGTGCGAGGATTGCTTGCAGCGCGCACAGATTAATGCCGAGATTGCAGAGGTGAAGAAGATGGCTGCAGAGATGAGCTATGAGGAGCTCGCAGAGGTTGCCAACAAGCGCTCTTACGCCCTTGGTGCAAGCATGGGTCTTGCCACAAACTTCCAGTTTAGCGACTTCGAGCTCGACCCCGAGGCACTTAAGCAGAGCATCATCAACTTCTACATCACTGGCGACGTTGAGAGCGCAGAGTTCGAGGAGAACAACATGAAGTTCCAGGAGTTCATCTACACACGCTTCTACCCACATATGCAGGCTAAGCAGACCCGCGATGCTATGGAGGCTGGTGGCGTGACTGAGAACCTTCCTGAGGTTCCCGCACTCTACGACGAGGACTTCAGCAAGCAGACTATCACCAACATCTTGGGTGCGCAGATGGGTGCTTCGCTCATCGATGTTGACGGCATCCACATGGGTTGGGTTATGAAGGCTTTCGACGACTGCCTCACCATCGCCACTGAGGATCCCGCAGCCTTTGACGCAGCAATCGAGGAGACTCTCCTTATCGGCATCGAGGAGCTCCAGACTGAGTATATTAGCGTTCAGCAGGAGATGATGGAGAAGAACAGAATTAAGGCAGAGCAGAAGGCCCAGGAGGCTAAGGATGCATCTGCAGCATGGTTGGCAGAGGTAGAGCAGATGGATGGCGTTCAGAAGACTGAGTCTGGTTTGCTCTATCGCATCGACCGCGAGGGCTCTGCAGTGCACGCTACAGCAGATAGCGACATGGTAGAGGTAAACTACGAGGGTAAGACTCGCGATGGCAACATCTTCGACTCAAGCTACGAGCGTGGCGAGAGCATCACCTTCGGTCTTAATCAGGTTATCCGTGGCTGGACTGAGGGTATGAAGCTCATTGGCGAGGGTGGCCAGATTACCTTGTGGATTCCATCGGAGTTGGCATACGGTGAGCGTGGCGCAGGTCGTGACATCGGTCCTAACGAGGCTTTGGAGTTCAAGGTTGAGCTTATCAAGGTTAACCCCGCAGCTGTTGTGGAGTAAACACACAACCTAAGAATAGAAATATGGCGTTGGCTCACTCGGAGTCAACGCCATACTTATTTTAAGGGGG
>JAZRAW010000068.1:0-30220 GCA_045634765.1 Alistipes sp. | reverse complement strand
CATATTAGGAGTATCAGTCTTTGCTAAAGATTCTATCAGAGATTTGCTGGCTGACAACACAAAATCAACAATTGATAACCAAAATGTCAAAGAACCGGAATTGTTTTAAAATTTATTGCATCAGTACTAATGAGTAATTAGCAATTAGTAATGATACTATGAATGTCATTCTGAACACTCACTATGTCATTCTGAACGTGGTGAAGAATCTCTCGGAGAGTGCTGACGTTCGATTGCTGTGCTATCCCGTAGATCCTTCGCGTTGCTCAGGATGACATACAGTGCGAATGAGATTGCCACGAGCCTAAAGGCTCTCGCAATGACGACTACAGAACCGCCCTCGCAATAAGGGGTGGGGTAGGTGAGAGGATGAGTAGTTGACTAATGGAATAGCGCGTTGTAGCACTTTACAATCAATTGAAACACGAAGGGGGTGCGATAGTGGGTGCTGACCTTTGCTCTGCGTATGGCATCACCCAACCAGGGATACTCACCATATAGGTCGTAGTCGTGTATGATATGGTGCCAACCCGCGCGTAGCACCAAGCCGTCTGCAACACCCTTAATGGGGCTATCGGCAAGATTATCCATAAACTTAGAGTAGAGGTCGAGGAGGTTTCGAGATGAGGCAATGTGTCGTATCTTGCGTCGCTGCGAGCACATGGCATTCTCGTTATCCTTACGATAGTGGTACAACACCTCGGGTAGGTGCACGATGCTCTCAGCACGGAATATGAGCTGTGCCATGAGGTACATATCTTCGTGCATGCCGAGCTTCGGGGTGAAGATGTGGTTGTCGGTGTAGAGCGAGCGACGGAAACACTTTGTGGCTGTGTAGCCGTGTGAGCGATAGTTGAAGATGTTCTGAATCCACAACTCGCGCGTCTCGGATGTATACTCGCGCTCATGTTTGATGCTGCGCTTATGGCCATACTCCTTCACTATGTCGAAGTAGATGATGTCGGCATGGCTCTTGTCTGCCACAGCCATAACCCTCTCCACGGCATCCAACTCCAACCAGTCGTCAGCATCGGCAAATAGTACATACTCGCCCTCAGCAACATCGAGACCGCTTTTGCGAGCTAAGGGTAGTCCCTCGTTCTCCTTATTTATTATTATTATGCGCTCCTTGAGATGGGTGAAACGCTCCTCAATCAAGGCGTTGAGAATCTCCATAGAGCCATCTTTGGTGCCATCGTTGACGAAGATAAACTGAATATCGCTATATGTCTGCCCGAGGAAACTCTCGGCAAACTTGGCGATATACCGCTCTACGCCATATATCGTTGTTATGAGTGATATCCTATACTTGTTCATCGTTTCTTCGTTGAGTAATGTAGGGCTTACTATTTGCAAAGATAGTAAAAATTATGTTATCCACTAATTTTCACCACTTTTTGTCATCTTGCCAAAGCGGCGTAACTGCTTCTCGGGGTAGTGCTTCCAGCGCTTGTGCGACCACATCCACAGCTCGGGCTTACTCTTAATCATGCTCTCAAGCGCTGCGGCATAGCGACGAGTAATCTCGTTGGGCTCCACATCCTCCGTGCCATCGTAAAGCTCGTCAAAGCGTATGGCGTAGTGTCCCGCCTTAATGCGCTCAACATAGACAAAGTAGATGGGTATGTGAAAGCGCATGGCGAGCTTCTCGCTGCCATCGATAAAGGCTGTCTTGCGATTCAGAAAGTCGAACCACTCGGTGTCAGCACGCAGGTTGGGCGTTTGGTCGGAGATAAGTCCAAGTGTGATGCCTCTATCGGCACTGCGATTCTTGATGTAGTGACGCACGGTATCCTGCATCGTAACCTGGTGGTAGTTGGGTGAAAAGTTGCGTAGACGACGATAGAAGTGCTCAAATACAGCATTTTTCAAGGGGTGATATACGCCCATGAAGTGGGTGTCGCTATCGACAAGGCTCCACAGCGGGAAGTACTCCCAGCATCCGTAGTGCGATGCCATAGCAATCCAGTCGCGACCCTTGATGCGACCCTTGTGCTCATCAACATTGACCCATGTGACATGGTCAAGGTCGCCTCGGCGCTTAGCACCAGCTAAGCATATTGTGTCGATGATAACCTCGGCAAGGGTGTTGTACGAGCCTCGTATAATCTGCTTAATCTCTTTAGGACTCTTATCGGGGAAGGATAGAGATATGTTCGACCGCATCACGCCATATCGGTAGCGTATCACTCGCAGGAGTATGTATATGAATCTCTGGAGTATGCCGTGGCGAATCCAGCGGGGCATATAGCCAAGTGTAGAGCACAATGCCCAAAGCAACTCGAGTGTAAGTTGCTGATGCCAACATAGTTTGTCGCCTGTTTGAGTGTGTGTGCTCATGGTTGCCTAATTCTTGGGTGTCAACGAAATATTTTACAAATATATGTAAAAAACTCGATTATACAAAATTTTGCTATGCTAATGTAAACTCCACCTTTGAAGCTATCTCATATCCCTCATCATATAGCGCAAGAAGTTTGCTCGTGTCGCGCTCCATGCGCCCAACATCTATCGGGCGTTCAGGACGTATCACGACGACACGGCCTTCAGCCTCCAGGTGCTCAACCTCCTCAATTTGCTTATTGTAGATATCATTTCGCTTGGCAAGAGCCTTGCGTAGCTCGGGGTAGTGGCGATAGAAAAGCGGGGGAACATAGGAGTTGCCCACTTTGCGATAGCCCCTATTTCGTGTTAAGACAACCACGCTATTGGGGTAACCTAATGCTCTTGCACGGGCAATGGGTATCGAGTCACTGATGCCGCCATCAAGCATTTTGCGTCCATCAACCTCCGCGATGGGGCAGACGTAGGGTAGAGAGCTTGAGGCCTTGACAATATCGATTATTCGTTCGGGATTTGTGTACTCCTCGAAGTACTCTGCACGTCCAGTAAGTATATTGGTGGTTACCATCTCGAAGCGCTCTTTCGAGGCGGCAAACGTGGCATAGTCGTATGGCACAATGCTATTGGGAAACTTGTCGAACAGTAGGTCGAAGTCCATGATGTTGTGCTTGAAAATTAGATGCTTAAGGCCGATGTAGTGGTACTTGTCAAGCATGTCGATATTGCTAAACTTGCCTCTGCCTCGCTGATTCGACATGTAGGAGAGTCCGTTGCAAGCGCCAGCGCTTACGCCTATAGTATAGGGAAAGCGTATGCCTCGGTCCATAAGGTTGTCGAGCACGCCGCAGGTGAAGACACCACGCATGCCGCCACCCTCAAGCACAAGGCTTGATTTCTGATTTAGTATATGTCGCTTCATCTTCAACATCCCTAACATTATTGTGCAAAGATACTAATTTTCTTTTTTTTCGAGAAACTAACCCACCAGAGGTTGCTATTTAGCGAATGTTTACTAATTTTGTAGGTTAGTATGAGAATAGAATATTGCCTTGTGAAAATGTAAATAGCATATGAAGTGTACAAAGAGTTGGCATAGGTTGCTTGCTGTTGCCGTATCAGTGGTGTTGTTAAGTCTTGGATGGTTAGGTCTAAGCGGTTTGAGTTTACTTGTGGCCCTTGTCCCATTGTTGGTTATCAGTGAGGGGTATAGCGATTCGCGTCGCGATTGGTGGCGTATGCTTGGTTGGGCGACCCTTACCTTCCTACTATGGAACTTCGCTACGATATGGTGGGTGTGGATTGCAGCCCCCATAGGTGTATTTACGGCAAGCATCGTAGGCTCGTTCTACAACCTTTGTGGCATTATGCTATACCATTACACCTCGAAACGTGCTCATCGTGCATTGGCATATACGTTGCTTGTAACTGTATGGTTGGCTACGGAGTGGGCGTACAACTCTGCTGAGGTTATGACATTCCCATGGTTGCTCTTGGGCCATGGCTTCTCAAACGATATTTGGGCGGTGCAGTGGTATGAATATACTGGAATCTTTGGTGGTACACTTTGGGCGCTATGCTCAAATATCTCAATTTTTGAGGCACTGCGCACGCGTATATTCTCTCGTATAGTGCTGGCTGCAGCGGTTGTTGCAGTGCCTATTATGCTCTCTCTAACGCTGTATTGGAGCTATGAGCCATCGGGACGAAGTGTGAAGATATCGGTTGTTCAGCCCAACGTGCCATGTTACGATGAGGAGCGTATCGCGGCTAATATGGTCGACCCCTCAGATAGAGTCTATGAGCTTATTGAAGAGGGTGTGCCTCAGGGAACACAGTTTGTGATACTTCCCGAGTCGTCATTCGCCTATTTCCCCTATATCGGCTCAATCGATGAGGATAACACGCGCTACTATGCTGGCATGCTAAGGAGGTGCTTGTATGGCAAGGATGAGGATTTGAAGCTTATAGCAGGTGCATCTACTGTGCGCTACTATGGTGATGTTGCTGCTACGGAGACGGCAAGGAGTGGTGATTATGGCTATTTCGACCACTACAATTCGGCATTGTTGGTGAATACGAATGGTGATGTGGAGCAGATATACCATAAACAGAAACTCGTTATTGGCGTTGAGGCTATACCATTCCGTAGTATACTTAAGAATTTTAAGGTCGACCTTGGAGGAGTCTCAGGGCAGTTAGGTTGGGGGCAGAAGCATATGACCTTCGAGAATGGCGAGGTGAAGATTGGTCCTGCAATATGTTATGAGGGTCTCTACGGTAACCACTTTGCAGGCTTCGTGCGTGAGGGTGCCGAGGCTATGGCAGTGCTCTCGAATGATGGTTGGTGGGGTGATACCCCAGGACATAGGCGCCTCTTCGACTTCTGTCGCTTGAGAGCAATCGAAACGCGTCGCTCTGTAGCGCGAAGTGCTAATACGGGTATTTCCGGCTTTATTTCGCCTCGTGGTGAGATTATTGGAGAGCGTTTGGAGTGGGATGAGTATGGCGTACTTACGGAGGATGTAGAGCTGCGTAATGATATAACGGTGTATACTATCTATGGCGATTATATAGCCCGCATAGCGCTATTTGTCGCAGTATTGGCACTCCTATACTATGTAGCATACCGCACAAAGCGCCGTAACAACCTTGTTGATTAACCCCTAATTATAATAATAGTATGAATTACACAGAGACACTCGAATTTCTATTCACTTCTATGCCGTCGTTCCAACGTGTTGGTGGCGATGCTTACAAGCCGGGATTGGAGCGTATAGCCTCATTCTGCCAACATATTGGCAACCCCCAGCGTAACTTCTATACGATACACGTTGCAGGTACTAATGGCAAGGGCTCGGTATCGCATATGCTTGCCTCAATTCTTCGCGAAGCGGGATACCGCACAGGTCTCTTCACCTCGCCCCACCTTGCCGATTTCAGAGAGCGCATCCGTGTAGATGGCGAGATGATACCTAAGCAGAAGGTGGTAAATTTCGTGAATAAGCACCAGGAGAAGATGAAGGAACTCGACCTTTCGTTCTTTGAGATGACCGCGGCTATGGCCTTTGACTATTTCGATCAGAGCGATGTCGAGGTTGCCGTAATCGAGACCGGCCTTGGTGGTCGCCTCGATGCCACAAACCTTATCACGCCCATCCTAAGCATCGTTACAAATGTTAGCTTCGACCATACGGAGTTCCTTGGCGATACCATAGCTAAGATTGCAGCGGAGAAGGCGGGTATCATTAAGAAGAGTGTTCCTGTCATCATTGGTCAGCACTCCGATGCCTACGACGCGGTCTTTGTGGAGCGTGCAGCAGAGCTTAACTCGCTTATTCTCTTTGCTGAGGACGAGTGGCGACTAAATGGTGTCGAGCACTTCGATGAGGATAATCAACACTTTAGCCTTGTACGCGAGCGCGATGGTAGAGGCTATGAGCTTGATGTCGATTTGCTCGGTGACTATCAGCGTCACAATATCGTTACCGTATGTGCTGCTGCGGACTATCTTGCTGAGCATACGCCCCTCACTATTTCGCGCCGCGCCCTCCGCGAGGGTCTTCAGGTGGCAGCAGCCTCGACGGGTCTTGCTGGTCGCTGGCAGGTGCTCGCACACGAACCATATACTGTATGCGACACAGGTCATAACGAGGATGGCATTCGTTTCGTAGCTGAGCAGCTCTCTAATCTCGAGTGTGATCGCCTATATGCCGTTATGGGCTTTGCTCGCGAGAAGGAACTCTCTAAAATTCTGGCCTTGCTCCCCGCAAAGGCGCACTATATCTTTACTCGTGCAAATATCGAGCGTGCTCGTGCCATTGAGGATATCGCTACTGAGGCAACAAAACTCGGCCTCGACTTCGAGACTGCACCCACTGTTAAGGAGGCGGTTGAGCGTGCCCGCTGCTTGGCTCTGCCCAACGATGCAATATTCATCGGCGGTAGCAACTACGTCATTGCCGAGATATAATCTCTTAGTAGAAATCCTTTCACAAGACTACTGATGAGGCTACTTTGGCGTTGCTGTTCACTTCCAAAATGCTTGTTTACGCTAAGCAAACTTTGTGTGGATAGAAATAAAGACAACTATGGAGAAACATACATCTACAAATCCTGAGAACATGACACAAAATATGTTATGTGTCCTTCAGTATACCACAATTGATGGAATAATGCTATCTGTCAAACCTGAAAAGTTTGATGCAGAGATTGTGTCGCACACATACACCGATAAGGGCGAAATTGTATTTGATAAACCGATTACGGTGATTGGTGATAAAGCATTCTATGATTGCTCAAACCTCACAAGTGTAACTATTGGCGATAGTGTAACGACGATTGGAGAGTCTGCGTTCTCTCATTGCCGCAACCTCACAAGTGTAACTATTGGTGACAGTGTAACTACGATTGGAGGGAGGGCATTTGAGCGTTGCAATAGCCTCACAAGTGTAACTATCTCCGATAGTGTAACAACGATTGGAGAGGAGGCATTCGATGATTGCAGTAGTCTTACCGAGTTTAAGGGGAAGTTTGCAGAGGATAATGGCCGAATATTGGTTATTGATGGCACTCTTATTGCTTTTGCTCCTGCAGGACTTACTGTGTATATAATTCCCAATAGTGTAACGACGATTGGAGCAGAGGCATTCTCTGGTTGCCATAGCCTCACAAGTATAATTATCCCCGATAGCGTAACAACGATTGGAAATGGTGTATTCTTTGGTTGCGAAAACCTTACAAGTGTAACTATTCCCGATAGTGTAACGACGATTGGAAAGTGGGCATTCCAAGATTGCGGCCGCCTCACAAGTGTAACTATTGGTGACAGTGTAACGACGATTGGAGATAATGCATTCTGTCGTTGCTTCTACCTCACAAGTGTAACTATTGGCAATAGTGTAACCACGATTGGAGTAATGGCATTTAATGAATGCTCAAGTCTTCAAGTGTTTAATGGAAAATTAGCATCGGATGATGGTAGATGCTTGATTGTTGATGGTATTCTTAAATTATTTGCTCCTGCAGGACTAACAGAATATACTATTCCTAATGGTGTAACAGCGATTGGAGATAATGCATTCTCTGAATGCCACAGCCTTACAAGTGTAACTATTCCCGATAGTGTAACGACGATTAGAGATTATGCATTCTATGGTTGCAGCAGTCTTAAAAGTGTAACTATCCCCGATAGTGTAACGACGATTGGAGATTTTGCATTCGAGCGTTGCGACAACCTTACAAGTGTAACTATTGGCAATTGTGTAACGACGATTGGAGAAGGTGTATTCTTTGATTGTATCAACTTAAAAAGTGTCAATATCCCAAATAGTGTAAAAAAAATAGATAGAACAGCATTTATAGGTTGCAATAAACTTACTATGATGACAAAATTGAAAATTCTCTTCTCTCGTGTGAAAGCATGGTTGAGAAAATAGCGTGATAAATTAACCCCCGAATGTTTCATTCGGGGGTCTAAGTTTATTGCCGCAAATGGCGGCGTATCGCGCTAATTAGCGGTAGAAGATAGACGAAATTGATTTGTAGTTGTGTACGCGCTCGATAACATCTGCAAAGATGGGAGCTACGCTCAATACTGTAAACTTAGACAAATCCTCGCCCTCCTTCAATGGAATAGTATCTGTTGTGATAACCTCCTGGATTGCGCTCTCGTTGATGCGGTCGTATGCCTTGCCCGAAAGCACAGGGTGTGTAACAGCCGCACGAACGCTCTTAGCACCACGGTCCATAAGCATGTTAGCTGCCATACAGATGGTACCTGCTGTGTCAATCATATCGTCAACGATGATGACGTTGCGACCCTCAACCTCACCGATAGCGGTCATTGAACCAACGACGTTAGCCTTAGCGCGCTCCTTGTGAGAGATGATGATAGGTGCGTTGAAGTGCTTAGCGTATGATGAAGCACGCTTTGCACCACCCATATCAGGTGACGCGATTGACAAATCTGGAATATCCAACTTCTGGATGTAGGGAACAAAGATGCCCGATGCGTAGAGTGCATCCATTGGGAGATCGAAGAAGCCCTGAATCTGATCTGCGTGGAGGTCCATGGTCATAACGCGCTGAACACCTGCTGCGATGAGCATGTTAGCTACGAGGCGTGCGGTGATAGGAACGCGTGGACGGTCCTTACGATCCTGACGTGCCCAGCCGAAATAGGGGATAACGGCGATAACCTGGTGAGCAGAGGCGCGACGTGCAGCGTCAGCCATCATCAAGAGCTCCATCAAGTTGTCTGAAGGTGGGAACGTAGACTGGATGATAAATACTGTACAACCACGAATAGACTCGTGGAAGCATGGCTGGAACTCACCGTCGCTAAACTGCAGAACGTCAGAGTCTCCAAGCTTGATGCCATACTCGGCAGCGATCTTCTCTGCAAGGTAGCGTGAACCACGACCAGCAAAGAACTTAATTTTATGGATTGCCATAGTATAATATAAAGGTTAGGTTAACTGACACAAAAGTAGGGCAAATTAACTGAATAAACAACTTTTCGCCACAATTTTATTAGGTATTGTGTTAATTTAGTGTTTTTCCTTGCGCATAATGTAGGTAATATTCTCGCTTGGGCACTCATCCTCTCGTTCATAATTCACAAATCCACTCTTGGTTAACAAGACCGATTTGTAGATGCTCTGCTCGGGTAGTGGAATCTCAATGCGGAACTCACCAAGACTATTGGTATAGGTCTTATGATTATCGATGGTGACGCATATCCCCTCGATGGGCTGTGTGTCGCTATCGAGAACTCGACCTGCAAATACGCCGAAGCTATCGTCGCGCTTTAGGGCTAAGACTACGCTGTTGGTAGTACCCGCCCCAAGTTGTATGGTCTTCGATAGCTCATTGTAGTATGTCGACTCAAAGTTTATATCGATGTCACGAAGGCGATAGTATCCAGGGAGGTCCTCTATTACTATCTTGCCATCAAGCGATGAGAGTCTATATTCTGTGCCATCCACAACGATTGTTGCATCCTCGGGCATCGGCAGGGAGTGTGTCTCATCTTGAATCTCTACACTTAGCGATATGGGTGTCGCAAACCAGTATGCCATTGCGGTGAGTAGTACCGTAAGTGTCGCTGTGAGGGCCACTCTTCGACGGCGTGCCCTAAGGTGGCGTCTCCAAAGCTCGTCAAACTCAATGTCGAGCATATGCGACACCACGCGAATATAGGCCTTTATGGCACCCGCCTCGCGGATATCTACGCCGAGAAGTTCGCGCTCGGGATATTGCGCAAAGTACTCTCTTAGGACTGGCGGTATGGGGTTGTCGCTACCCTGTGATGTGATATCACCACTTATGATAAAGGGGATGATATACTCCGAACGCCCCCAATTTAAGAAGGTGCGTATCTCGTTGTTCACCCACTCTGAAGCCGCAGAGTGTGGCGAGCATATCACCACCAAAAACTTTGAGCTCTCGAGGTGCTTGACGAGTTCGTTGGAGAGTACGCCAACGCTCAAGTCGGCACGGTCGCGGAAGATGGGGCGTAGGTACTTGCTATCTTCAAACTCGTTGTGAATCTCCGAGGGCAGCTTGTATGACTCCAACTTGCGTTGTAGCCATCGCGCTATCCTCTCATCGCGGTGACTATAGCTTATAAAGGCATATTTCTTCTTCGCAGCCATCGTTACTGTGCGCAAAACTTATCGTTGAGTGGAGATGGTGTCGCGATGTAGAAGGTGGGGTCGATGCTTAGCACCATGTCGTAATACTTCTTGGCCTTTTTGTCGTTGCCCGAGAGTAGAGCTATCTCTCCATGCATGTTGTATAGCTCTGCAGACTCGCCATAGAGTGCCTCGAAACGCTCCATCGCAGTCTTCACCTCCCTTTTATTACCCAAGCTGTGGTTGGCGATGACATAGGCACGATATGCCAAACCATGCTGATAGCGAATGCCCTCGCCATAGATGGCGTAGAGTTCATCGGTGTACTCAACTGAAGTTGTGGCGTGAGTGATAGCCTTGTCATATTTGCCCATATCGTTGTAGAGTAGTGCATAATTAATCTGCAAAATAGTACAGCTTATTTTGAGGTCGGCTGAAGGGTTAGCACTATAGGCACTACTGATAAACTCATATGCTCTGTCGTAGTAGAGCTCACTCTCTACATATTTCTTCTCTATGTAGCATAGGTAGCCAAGGTTGTTGAGGTTCTCAAAGTATGATGGTCCAAAGGCCTCGGGACTCTGTTTGTACAAAATCTCGATGAAATATCCAGCATTTTTAATCTCCTCTAATGCCTTGGCGTTGTCGCCTATGGCATTGTACATACAACCTAAGTGGTTGTGTACGGAGTATTTGTAAACAGTGTACTTCTCGGGGTTGTAGTTGTAGAGAGTGTTGCATGTCGAAACAGCCTCTTTGTAGTACTCCTCTGCCGTAACGAAATCTCCCAATAGGGTGTAGCATCTCGCGATATTAATATATGCTGCGCATAGCGAGCGTAGCGACTCAATCTTGTCAATCATGTCGTGACCCGTTAGCGCAATATTACCGGAATTCTCAATGAGTATGCTATATGCAGCTATTGCCTCTTGCCAATTGCCGCATTCGAACTCAAGGTTGCCAAGGGTGTTGGCTGCACTTGATATAGATATCGCATTGGCATACTCCGAGTTTAGGATAATTTGTGTTGTTGCACGCACCTTGTCCATGTCGCCATGCGCTAAGTAGACCTCCGATAGGTCGTGCTGGAGCGAGTAGTAGATAGTCTCCTCTTCACTACATCTTGCCAAGCCCTCCATGGCATACTTGCGCGCTTGGTCATAGTTGTTGGTGTAGATGTATGCGCAAGCTATCTCGTGACATGTTGTGGTGTATGTCGCATCATCGGGGTTGCTCTGCAATATGATGTGTGCGATATCTATGGCTCTGGTGTAGTGTCCCTGCTGCAGTAGGAAGTTTGTATAGTCAGATGCTATCAACGTATTGGTGGGATCCTTGGCAAGCATAAGCTCGTATATCTCAAACACCTTGTCGAAGTTCTCTTTACCGCCAGCGAGCATGTAGACAAGAATCTGGCGAGAGATAGCCTCATAGGTGTTGTTGATGCTCTCGTTCATTGCGGCTAACTCCTCGTCGCGCTGGCTAACCTGGGTTAAGAAGGTGTGTACGAGTTGCTGATCCTCATACATCGCAATGGCTTGGTCAATATTGCCATTTTCAATCGCTGTAACTATCTCGCGCTCAACTGTAGATAGGTTTTCGAGGTCGATGCGGGCAAAGCGATTGATATAATCTGTTAGTGAGTTTAGGCGGTGCTCATAGTTGGCGATGAGCTCTGCGCGCTCCTGCTCATATCGCTCCAATGTTATGCGTCCCGATTCGCGCTCCATCTCCAAATTTCTTAGGTCTGCCTCGTGTTGTGCGCGATAGCTCTGTGATGATGTGCTGTGGTACTTGTCGCACATCTCCTTGAAGCGAGCGCTATTAACCATCACAATGGTAAATGGCTCATCGGGGTTGATGTTCCACTGTGAAATGGCCTCGAGATGGAATATCTCGTAACCCTCCTTGATAATGCTGTTTACGTTGACGTGCTGACCTGGGCGCATGGTCTTGAACTCAAGGATGAAGCGTCCGTCGGAGTCGGAAGTGGTGGTAGCAGCATTTCTGATGTTAATCTCAACACCCTCAATAGGTGTCTTGCTGCTATCGCCGTTATACTCTACGATGCGACCAGCTTGTGTTGTTTGAGCTTGTAGGGTGTATGTCGCAATTGTTGACAATACAACTGCGAGAGCTAATTTTATAGATACTCTATTCATTTGCGCTTGTGTTATAGTAGTGATATTGGTTGAGGCTATTCGGTTACCGAGAGACACTCCTCAATAAAGGCGAGTATCTCCTCTCTTCCCGAACCCTTTTCGCTTGATGATGTGAGCATTGGGGGTAGCTCCTCCCACATCTCCGCGAGCCTCTTCTTGTATGTTGCGATGCTGCGATTGAGCTGTGCCTGAGATAGTTTGTCGGTCTTGGTGAAGATGATGCCGAAGGGTATGCCATTCTCGCCGAGGAGCTCGATGAATTTGAGATCTATCTTCTGTGGCTCGAGGCGTGAATCTACAAGCACAAACAGAAAGTGCATCTTCTCGCACTTCAGGACATAGTCTGTTATAATTTTTGAGAATTCGCCACGCTCGGTCTTCGACACCTTGGCGTAGCCATAACCTGGGAGGTCGACCAAATACCAACTGTCGTTTATGAGGAAGTGGTTTATGAGCTTCGTCTTGCCGGGTGTTCCCGATACTTTTGCTAGGTTTTTCACGCCCGTGAGCATGTTCACGAGCGACGACTTGCCTACGTTGCTTCGGCCAATAAAGGCTATATCCTTAAGGTCATCCTTTGGTACCTGGGATATCTTCTCTGAGCTACACTTGAACTTTGCTTTAATGGTTATTGCCATGAATACATTTTATGTTTAATTTCGGCAAAGTTACGAAAAAAACCGAAAAAATACCTATATTTGTAGTCGTGAATAACATAAAACGATAAATAATTATGAAGAAAGAGTGGAATGATGTTCGTGAATTTCACGAGAAGTTTGGTCATCCTGTGGCTGCCGAGCCCAAGATGATTGATAAGAAGCGCGCCTTGTCGCGTGCAAAGTGGATGCAGGAGGAGGTTGCCGAGTTCCTCGTTGCCGAAGATATCTATGAGCAGGCAGATGCTATGATCGACCTTATGTACTTTGCGCTCGGCACAATGGTGGAGATGGGCCTGGAGGCCGACGAGTTATTCTCAATCGTTCAGCAGGCAAATATGGCAAAGCTCTGGCCCGATGGCAAACCCCACTACAACCCCAAGGATGGCAAGGTCATCAAGCCCGAGGGCTGGGAGGATCCCGCGCCAAAGATTAAGGCCTACATCGATGCAGTTATTGAATCTAAAAAGCAATAAATATGAGATTGGTTTCTTTTGTGCGTAGTGCGATGACGGTGGTCGTGGCACTCGCTTTTGCGTTGGTCTCTTGTCAGCAAGAGCCAGACGTAAAGGTGGATAATATTACCCTCTATGTAGAGTCGCTCGAGGCGCAGCCCGAGGGTGATACATTCCGCATCAACTACTCGATTGTGAAGCCCGTGGAGGGTGTATCACTCGAGCTGGCATGCGATGCAGAGTGGGTGTCGGTAGATGTTATCACTGCATCGTTCGTCGATGTTACAGTAGCAAAGAACGATAGCGGTGAGGAGCGAACTACAACACTTAATTTTAGCTATGGCAGCGGTAAGAAATCGTTGACACTCAGTCAGAAGGCATGGGAGGCTCCCGTTACTCTAAAGGTTGAGGATGTTGAGGCTACGGCTGTAATCTTTAGTGTGACTACGCTCGACGAGGAGACAACATGGATTGGTCAGATTGTAGACAAAATTTGGTTTGACCAGATGAGCGAGGAGGAGGTTTTTAGCGAGGATATGCGCTACTACATCGCAATGGCGGAGGAGAATGGCATGTCGCTTGAGGAGTACCTCTCTACAATCCTTAGCACGGGTTCGCACTCTAATATCCGCATGGCAGGACTCGACCCCGAGTGGGAGTATGTAGTCTATATCTATGGCATGAATGCAGCGGGTGAAAAGACCACATCACTCTACTATGAAGCCTTCAAAACTGAGGCTCCATATGCGGGTAACGATGTTACTTTTGACTTCGATATCACCGTAAATCGTGCTATTGCTCACATTGCAATTACACCTTCGCATGAGGGCGTGGCATACTACAACAACCTTATCACTTATGAGGATTTTGAGACCCTCTATGGCAAGGATATAAACGTGGCAGCTGATGCCGTTATTGCAGATATGGTCGAGGACTATGCAGCGTGGGATTACACCCTTGCCGAGACCTTTGAGTATAACACCGACTACTTGGCTACGGCATATGAGTTTGAGGGTATGGCAAATACAAAGTATATCGCCTTTGCCTTCAAGTGGAACGAGGAGTGCAAGCGCTTGAGCGACGTGTCATTCGAGGAGTTTGAGATTGGCTCTATCCCTGCTTCGGAGAATAAGCTCTCAATGGAGATTTCGGACATCACGCAGTCTACATTCTACGTTAAGGTTGAGACAACCAACGACGACCCATATGCAATGTTTGCTATTCCAGCAAAGGAGATTGGTAAGTTGCGTGACGATGCCGAGATTTTTGGCTATATAATGTCGAACTATGGCACATCGTTCCTCTATAACTACCTCTTCAATGGCCCTATTGAGGGTACATTCAGCGGTTTGGAGGCAGAGACCGAATACGCTGTGTTGCTCTTTGGTTACGAGGCGGGTACCTTGACCACAAAGATTGTGCGCAAGAATATCACTACTGCAGCGGCTGGCGACATCGAGGCGTGTCAGTACACCATCGAGGTTACGGAGATTGGCGACCGCGAGGCTCGCGTGTCGATTATCCCAAGTGACTATAGCGTATGGTATTACTGGAATGTCTTCGAGGCTTCGATGAGCGAAGAGGAGATTAAGAATTATATTTTGGACACCTACAACAAGGCCTACTATGGTGATTACTGGGAGTTTAGCTACTATGAGTTGGCACAGGGTAAAGTTTCGAGCCGTCTCTCGCAGCTCAAGCCCGATACAGAGTATCACATCGTGATTATACCCATGAACCCCGACAGTTTCGAGTATACAGGTACAATGCGCACAGGTGGCGAGTTTAAGACCGATGTAGCTGTTATCGCCGACATCAAGATTACTGCGGGCTTTGATGCATACTACGATGGCGACGAGGTCTACGCTATCAACCCCGACTACTTCAGCAACTACCAGGGTCAGGTTATCTTGCCCATGACCGTGGAGATTGAGGGTGACTGCTCGGGCTATCTCTTCACCATCTTCACATACCAGGAGGGTTTGGAGGATCCCGCAAAGTATAGCGATGACATCCTTATCGACAACCTCTACAACGTGGGTGCATACTGGTCGCCAGCATACTTCCGTGGCGCGTACGACGTGGAGATGATGATTGCCGCTGTGGCATTCGACTACGACGACAACCCAAGCCCCGTATATCGTGAGCGCTTTATCTGTACTCGTGAGGGTGCGGGCGATGCTCAGGAGTTCGTAGACTACTACTTAGGTGGTGTGAGTGCTGCGTCGATGTCGCTCAAGAGCTTGGTTGTAAACGATGACTTCAACAGTCTTAACAGCGTTGAGACCGAGGGCGTACAGGTCGATAAGAGTCCTATAGCGCGTACCTCGAAGATGGCCTTCGAGCGCAAGTAGCAGGGTAGACTAAAATAACGAAATCACTATAACTAATAGGGCTGCGGCCTCGGAGTTTTAACCAAACTTCGGGGTTGCGCTCTTTTTATTCGGTGGTTATAACTTGTTGATTTTACAAATGAGGCGTTTCGTTGAATTTATTTCTCTAATGAGAAAGTTTCCCCTATATTTGTTGCGATTAAAAATAATAATGAAGAGATTTTCTATGGAGATTTTTAAGAAGTTGGCCTTGTTGGCAGTAGCAGCGTTGGGTTTTGTGGCGTGTGCTAATGAGGTGGACCATCACATCGTTAGTCCATCTGAGAATATTGAGGAGGTTGGTTTCTCAATGCCGATGGATGTTACTCGTACGAGTATTAATGCCGATGATGGCAAAACCACACAATGGTCTGTTGGCGATAGACTCGCTGTATGGGCAAAAGATGCAGAGGGTAACTACACCTTCGAGAATGCGCAGTTCACACTGCGATACTTCAGTACAGAGTATGATTTGGCATACTTCACATCTAATATCAATGTGATGGCGGATGGTGAGTACTCTTACTATTTGAGTTATCCCATGCCAAAGTCAACAAATGGTACCAAGGCTACCTATTCGCTCCCTGCAGTGCAGTCGGGTAAGTATGAGGGCGCTTATGACATCATGGTTGCAGAGCCAGTTGTTGCCGAGGCACTTACTTCGTCTGAAAAGATGGTTCTTAACACCGTTATGCGTCATCAGATGCATGCGCTAAAGATTACTGTGCCAGAAGGACGTAATCACCATGGTGGACGCCTCTATCGACTTGAGATTACCTTCCCTAATGCCGTTGTGGGTGATATTGTTATCGATGTTAGCGATCCCGATGCAGAACCTACCTATGTGAACACCTCGAATACAATTGTTTTGGAGTGTCCTGAAGGTTTCGATGTCGGAGATTCGCTATGGGCTTTCGTACTCCCTGGTACTGTTGATGGTGATGTTAGCTATATCGCAAAGGGTGAGTATCGTAGTACATGCGCGGTAAGTTATCCGCTTAACCGTGATATGAGGGCTGGTCATGTTACCCCTATGAACATAACAATCCCAGCTGAGTTGAATCCTTATTACACCTCTGTCACCTTCTCGGTAGATCAGAACAACCTCGGTGAGGACTTTAACTTCTTTGACGTATACGATGTTAACGGCAACCACATGGGTAAGTTTACTCGTAACGCAGAGAATAAGTATGTTGTGGGTTATGAGGGAGAGTTCGATGTTGACCAATATGACAATACCTCATGGCGCATTGTCTTCGACACGGAGCATGCTGTAGTTGAGACAACCGTAAACCTCGGTGATTTGACACTCTACACGGAGCACACACGCTGGATGAATATCCCCTATCTCTTTGAGGAGAATTTTAGCTCGCTTGCTCAGTATGATGGCGACTATAAAGCAGGCCCATATACCTCTGAGTCAGCTGCTTCTACTGCAGCTCGTGATCTTGCTCAGTATGGCATAGCCTCAGGTTGGACAGGAGCGCGTACAGGTTGTGATGCTGCAGGCACTGCAATCCTTGTCGCAGGACGTGTAGACTGTGTTATTGCAGGTGCTACTCGTGCCTACGGAAGATTGGATTCACCAGAGCTTTCGTGTATCAAACCTAATGCACGTGTCAAAGTAAAAGTGTCGTTTGACTATGGTGGTAGTCGCTCAGGTAACACGACATACTATCCTGTGGGTAGAGTGGGCTACACTACAACGAGTGGTCTTATAAATGGTTATGCTACACAGTTTAATAACAATGCAGCATTCTCAGATATAGATGGAGCTGTTGAAGTTCCAAGTATCCCGACATCGGATTCGGCATCAGCTCTTACAAAGTCAATGACTCACACAATTTCAGACTGCACATCGTCACATCGTATTTCATGGCATGTGGGACATTTAGGCTACAAAAGTTGGAAGATTAACAACGGTTGTGGATGGATGTACATCGACAATGTAAGGGTGCAGATTGTAAAGTAATACATAGGCAGTCACATTGCTATAGATAAATACAAGAAGAATAAAAAATATTAACTAAACAAAATCATTATGAGAAAGTTTTTTACAATTGCTTCGCTTATGGCGTTGACTCTTTCGGCTTGCTCGAAGGAGGCGACTCAGTGTGAGCAGGAGGGTAAAGGACAGGTGACTATCAACTGTAAGACTGAGACTATGGTTGATACGCGTGCCAACATCAGCTGCACACTCCCTGAGTTTGAGGATTTTACTCTTAAAATCGAGGGTTTGGGTGGCAACAGCGACTATGTGGCTGAGTATGCAGCCATTGCTGATTTTAATGACGACAGTTACCTTCACCACGGCAACTACAAGGCTACTGTTGTTGCGGGTGACATCACCAAGGAGGGTTACGACAAGGCAACCTTCGTTGGCGTTAAGGAGTTTGGTGTAGAGGCGCGTAAGTCGAGCGATGTTGAGATTACTGCAACCATTGCCAACGCCCTTGTAAAGGTTGAGGTTACAGATGCATTCAAGGGCTATTTCGTGGGTGGCTACAACCTTAAGCTCACAACAGCTGCTGGCAACGAGTTCGATGTTACAAAACAGACAGAGCCTATCTTCATTGCTCCCGAAACATTTACAATCTCGGGTACTGCCGTAAAGCAGCCCAACCAGTCGGGTGCTGAGGGTGTCACTGTAACACTTCCCGAGTACGAGCCCGAGGAGGTAAAGGCACAGACCCTATACACTGTAAAGATGGATGTTGAGACTGCTGGCAATGCAACACTCACAATTACACTTAATGATACGCTCGTAGAGTCAATCGACATCGAGCAGGAGCTTAACGATAATGCACAATAAAAGAGAAAGAGATATGAAATCAGTAGTTAGAATTATGAGCATCGCACTTGCCTCACTCTTTGTGATGGTGTCGTGCAACAAGGATAATGTTAACTATGTTGACAATGGTGATGATGCAAAGGAGAATGTCGGTTATTTGAGCCTCGCAAATATGCAGGCTACAGTATTGGAGGATACTGAGACTATCGACTCTGAGACACGCGCTGGTGGCGTAGATGTCAATGACTTCGATGTTGTTATCACAAACCAGGCTGGCAAGACTGTTGCCGAGTTCAAGTATGGCGAGCGTCCATCGGAGCCTATCGCTTTGGATGGCGGTGTGTACAAAATTGCTGTATCGTCTGCAGCTATGCAGTCAGCAGAATGGGAGGCTCCTGTTTACTATTGCGAGAAGGAGTTTATCATCACTCGTAAGCAGACTACCACTATCAATGACTTGGTATGTAAGCTTGCAAATATCAAGGTTTCTGTAAACTACTCAGCCGACCTTCAGGAGCAGCTCGACCACAATGCTACCACAATGAGCGTTGCTCTTGCCGATAGCGAGTTGGTATTTGGCTACAGCGAGGAGCGTGCAGGTTACTTTGCCCCCGTAGCTGTGGAGAACACACTTAAGCTTACATTCAAGTGCCGCTATGAGGGTGAGGATAAGGATATCACCATGACAAGCGAGATTAAGGGCGTTAAGGCTGCTCAGTGGCGTAAGATTAACGTCGTTGTACAGCACGCTGCTGATGGTACTACAAACATTGGTATCGTTTGCGACACTTGGACATACGACGAGGAGGTAAACTTCGATACATCTATGTCACTCTTCGAGGAGGTTATTCCCGATGATACAGATGTTCCCGTAATCACTTGGGAGGGTCACGACCTTGCAGAGACATTTGAGCTTACTGACGACATGTTCGATGCTGAGGGTAACTTCAAGTCAAGCATCAACCTCGATGTAGTGGCTAAGTCTCCTATTAAGAGCTTCGTAGTTAAGGCTGCTTCAGACAATGCAGATTTCGTTAAGGCATACTCAGAGATTATGTCTTTGGAGGAGAATTTGTGCGATCCTACAACATCTGCTGCAATCCTTAAGATGATGGGTTACCCCACAGATGTTAAGGGTGCAACAACCGCACGCATCAAGTTTGCTGCACAGACCGACTTGTTGAAGTCTTATGAGGGTACACACTCATATGAGATTATCGTAATCGATGAGAATGGTGCTGAGGGTCGTGCGACACTCACAATCAAGTATGGTCAGAATGTTGCTCCTCAGATTAAGTGGGTGGGCTACGATATTGACAAGCGTCAGACAATCAAGAGCGGTGATACATGTATGATTCGTGTTTCAGCACCTTTGGCTATCAAGGATTTCGAGATTGAGATCATATCAAATGCTCTTACTCCTGAGGAGTTGTTGGGCGTGGGTCTTGCTTCTAAGTTCAGCCTTGTAAACTCTACTGATATGTTTGCTTCGCTTTCTAATCTTGGTTTCCCCGTAGGTGATGCTGTTTACAACCAGACATTGATCTCGGAGGATCAACTCAACATTACTCAGTTCCTTAGTATCCTTGGTATGCTTGGTGCTGGTGACCACGACTTCGTGATGACCGTAACCGACATGGAGGGCAATGTCACTACAAAGACTGTAATGATGCGCTTTGAGTAGCACATAATTAATGTTTAAAAGATTATGTCTCTATTATGAAAAAGTTATTTACACTATTGAGTATCGTGCTCGTTGCAGTATCGTGCTCAAAAGATATAGATAAGAGTGTCGAGATGGCATATAGCGAGGGTGCGATGCGTCTTGGCGTGGCTATGCCAGCAGATTTCTCGGCAGATTTTGTAGTTGTCAAGGTCTACAAGGTGGAGAACGAGGAGCAGAAACTTGTACGTCGCTACGAGGCTATGGCTGATGTACCAGAGTACCTCGCACTCCTTGAGGGTAACTATGTCGCAAAGGTACAGGTGGGCGAGAAGCGCGCCGTATCGTTCGACACAAAGTACTACTTGGGTGAGCAGGCTTTCTCTATTGAGCGTGGTAACGTAACACCTGTTACTGTCGATTGTAAGCTTCAGTCTACTGTCGTTGCGGTTAACTATGATGCTACTGTAGCAGATAAGCTCAACGAGGGTTACTTCACAACTGTTGCTATTGGTGAGTCTTACGACCCTTCGGCTATCGCTACAGGCGATGTCCTTGCCTTGACTTACGAGGAGTCAAAGGAGGGTTATGTTGTAATGCCCGAGGGCGAGACATCACTCTACTGGCACTTCGAGGGTACTCACCCTGTAGAGGGCGACATCGTTAAGGAGGCTCTTATCGAGAATATCAAGCCTTCGGTAAAGTATACTATTACATTGAAGTACTCGAAGGATGCTCCTGGTAACCTTGTTTTCGAGGCTATTGTTGATGAGACTATCGAGGAGTATGACGATACAATGATCTTTAGCCCAGATCCTACAATCCTTGGTGATGGCTTCGATGTTGGCGAGCAGCAGTTCTCTACAACACCTTCGCGCACTTACAACATTGCGTCATTGGCTACAATCGAGACTATGACATTGACTGTGTCGGGTAAGGAGTATGACCTTCTTAACGATGTTCCAGAAGGTATCACCATTCTGAAGAACGATGACCTTTCATATAAGGTAACGGTTAATGATACATTCTTCTCACAGGTTGCTGGTGGTGAGCAGATTCTTACATTCCATATCGAGGATGTTGACGGTGGTAAGCTTTCAAAGGATGTAAACTACCTTGTTCAGGGTGTTATGCCTCTCTCAACAACGGATTACGACCTTTGGTTCGGTAATGTTACTTTCAAGGCTACAGTTGTTGTCGATAACGCATCATCTGTGAAGATTGCTTACTCTGCAGATGGTACTACATGGACAGAGGTAGAGGCTGTAGAGGGTGCTAATGGCACATATACTGCTGCTGGCTCTAACTTTACTGTAGAGAAGAACTATACCTATAAGCTTGTTGTTGATGGCGTAGATGCTGGTAAGGTGCTTACTCACCAGACTGCTGCGGGCGCTCAGATTCCTAACGGCGACATGGAGCGTTGGTACAAGTCTTCATGGTGGTTGCCCTATGGCGATGGTGATGCACCATTCTGGTTGACAGGTAACGAGGGTGGTAACATGGCAGGTGCTACACTTACACAGCCATCTGAAGATGTTCGCCCAGGCTCTACAGGCACACAGTCGGCATACCTCAAGTCGCAGAAGGCTGCGGTTATGGGTATCGGTAAGTTTGCTGCGGGTAACCTCTTCACTGGTACATTCATGCTCAACGGTATGGATGGTATCGTAACCTTCGGTCGTGACTTCAACTTCACTGCTAAGCCAAAGAGCCTCTCATTCTGGATTAAGAACAACGAGGGTACTATCGACCAGGGCTCACAGGCTTCGGGTACAGATATGTACACCATCATGGTGCTTATCACCGATGGTACTACCTATGCCGTGAATACAAAGGATACTTCGACATTCCTCTCTATGGGGTCTTTGGCAACGCGTGATGGTATCATCGCCTACGGTTACATGCAGGGTACAGACTCACGTGCTGAGTGGACTCAGGAGACCATCGACATCACATATCGTGAGGATATGAAGGATGTGAAGCCTAAGAAGATCATTGTGTCGTTCACACCCTCTGGCTATGGTGACTACTTCTGCGGTTCTACCGACTCGTGGATGTATGTCGATGATATTGTCTTGAACTATTAGCAGATGCGAGATAGTGGTGACCGATGTCGCCACTATCTCACAATATTTGATTGATGAAGAGATTATATATAACACTCATTGCCATGCTCTCTGTAGTTGGGGTTATGGCACAAAGCGCCGAGAGTGAGAGCGTTGAGGTTGCGGCATTGGACGATGTTGCGCCAGCCTTGACCGTTAATGAGGCTCGTGCGCACAGAGGTTTCTCTACCGATGCAACCTTTGTGCCACGCGGTCAGTGGATATTTGGTGGTACGGCGTCCTATTCTACTCACACCAATGACAACTACAAATTCCTTATCATCGACAACATCGACTCGGAGGGATATACTGTGGGTGTAAGCCCCATGATTGCATACGCTATCAGCAAGAATATGGCTATTGGTGTACGCTTCGGTTATGATCGTTCGTTGCTTGCTTTGGATAATGCTTCTGTATCGTTCTCTGGTACAGATATCAATGTCGATTACTTGCATCGCATTAAGCATGCCTATACAGGAACAATCTTTTGGCGTCCCTATATCCCATTGGGACACAGCAATCGTTTTGCTGTCTTTGCCGAGGTGCAGTTGAGCCTCTCGGGTGGTCAGACACGCACCGTTGCAGAGAATGGCATTGTTGATGGTATGCAGGACTATGTGGGTACATACTCAGAGAACTTCGGTGCTTCAGTAGCACTTCAGCCTGGTATCGTTGCGTTTGTCACCAACAACACTGCTCTTGAGCTCTCTATTGGAGTCTTCGGTATTGGTGTTGACCGTGTCAAGCAGTTGAAGAATCAGGTTGAGGGTGGTGAGTACTTATCTTCGGATATGAATTTCAAGCTGAACTTCCTCTCGGTAGGCTTCGGCGTATCGTTCTACCTATAAAATGCAGTGAACTATGAAGAGACTAATACTATTTATAGCTGCTGCATTTGTATCAGTAGCAACGGTTCAGGCACAGAGCCGCGATGTTGTAGAGATTGCAAAGGGACTTCTTCCCAAGGGATTCCTTGTGCAGCAGGATGACGCAGCAGAGACAACTCACGATGAGTCGGCTGCTGTTGTTGAGGAGGCAGCTGAGGAGACCGTTAAGGAGGCAGTTGCCGTAATTGAGGAGGTTGCACAGGAGACACCAGAGACACCAGAGGTTTCTGAGTCACCTGAGACTCCTAAGCGAGATGTTTCTGCAATTGTAAAGGCTATTCTTCCTCCAGGTTTCTGCCTTGAGCAGAGCGCAACTAAGGAGACTCCATCATCGGGTCAAACTCCTATGCAGGAGATTGCATCATATGTTGATGAGTATGTAGACGCTACAGTCGAGGAGTCGGCAGTTGAGATAACTACGATTATAGAGGAGACTGCCGAGGTTGTTGAGGAGAGTGCTACTACTATTGTTGAGAATGTTACCGAGGTTGCCGAGGAGACTGCAGAGATTGTAGAGGAGACTGTCGAGGTTGTTGAGGAGAGTGTTGCAGTGATTGAGGAGGTTGCATTGGAAACTCCCGAAACTCCCGAAATTCCTGAGACTCCCGAAACTCCTGAAACTCCCGAGGCTGCTAAGCAGGATATTTATGAGATTGCAAAGATTGTTCTTCCCTCTGATTTCTGGTTTGAGCAGAGCGCAACTGAGGAGACCCCATCTTCAGACCTAACTCCTGTGGAGGAGGTTGCAGTTAATGTGGAGGTTGCGCAGGATAGCACCGATAACGTTGAGTCAACTGAGGCTACTACAGAGGCTGCAGAGGTGGCGGATGTTGCAGATGTCGTAAAGAGCATTCTTCCTGCTGACTTCTGCATCGAGCAGTATGCTGCAAATAGCTCACTCACAACGGTCTTGACGCCTAAGCAGCAGATTTCAGCATATGTAGACTCAAGCAGTGCGGTAAAGACTCGCTTTTTGCCTATGCGACAGCGCGTAGATCGTAATATTGGTGTTAACAAGTTTGTATATAAGGGTGAGTTTATGCTCGGTCTTACAGCGTCGTATGGCAACATCAGTACCGATAATTCCGACCTTATGCTGCTTGTCAACGATATTGATGTCAGCTTGCGTAGCACCACAGTGCGCCCATTCTTAGCCTACGCTTATCGCGATAATATGGCTGTGGGTATACGCTTCGGATACCAATATATAAATGGTGGCCTTGGCAATGTCGATGTCAACCTTGGTCTTTTGGCCGATGGCTTAGAGGGTATGAATATCTCAGACCTTGGCTTGCGTAACGAGAGCTTCTCCTGGGCGCTTTTCCATCGCAACTATCTTGGTTTGGACCGTCGCGGCATTGTGGGTGTGATTATCGAGTCTGAGATGTTGGTTAAGACTGGTACTTCTCGCTTTATGTCTGGTGGCGATGCTGTCGATAGTTCGTTGAGTCGCAACTTTGCTGCTCAGCTCAACGTGAACCCAGGTTTGGCCATCTACATCTTCCCTCAGGTTTGTGTAACGGCTACTGTGGGTATTGGAGGCTTGAGATATAACAATGTTCGTCAGTATGATGCTGCGGGAGAGGTTATTGGTCGTCGTGACCACTCGAGTCTTAACTTTAAGATCAATATTACGGATATACAAATTGGTCTTGTAGCACATTTGTGGAATAATAAGAAGAAGTAGAAGTTATGCGTAACATATTTAGAATCTTGGGTGTAGGAGCTCTCATGTTCATGCTTGGTGGCTGCATCGAGAACGATGTTCCCTACCCCGTTGTTAAGCTCAGTGTGCTAAATGTCGAGGCTGAGGGCACAAAGTCTGCGCCCGTCATCGATGCTGCGTCACATAGCATACACATGGAGCTTGAGGAGACTGCAGATATTCGTAAGGTTAACATCACAAAGTTTGAGGTTAGCGAGGGTGCAAAGTGTTCTGTTGCCTTTCCTGGCACATTCGACTTGCGCACACCACTCTATTTCACTCTTTCGATGTACCAAGAGTGGGAGTGGACGCTTACTGCCTCTCAGGAGATAGAGCGCTATTTCCGTGTTGATGGTCAGATTGGCGAGTCCGTTATCGATGCTGAGCACTTTATCGCTACAGCCTATGTGCCTATGGATGCCGATATGAAGGCTATTACCATTACCGACATCAAGCTCGGACCTAAGGATATCACAACCTACTCTGTTGACCCCCTAACCTTCACCGACTTTGAGGAGTCTGTGCGTTTGGTTGATGTGTCATACCATGGCGATATCACCGAGACGTGGACGCTGCAGGTTGTACCTACAGATGTAGAGGTCGAGTTCACCGCTGTCGATGCTTGGGCAGAGCGTATATGGCTCTATGCTAATGGTCGTGCAGACTCAGCTCTCGGTTTCCGCTATCGCGTTGCGGGCACTGAGGAGTGGACCGAGGTTGAGGATGTAACCGTTGATGGTGGTAGCTTCACTGCTTGTGTTGCAGGTCTCAGCACCCTCACACAGTATGAGGTCGTTGCATACTCTGGCGAGAATGAGACGCCCGTTGTTACTGTTACCACTGAGGACACCTTCACTCTACCCAATGCAGGTTTTGAGGAGTGGTCTGTAAGCAATAATGTTGTATATCCATATCTCGCTGACGCTGCGCCATATTGGAATACGGGTAACGATGGTGCTGCTATTGCAGGCACTACGCTCACTGAGCCTACTACCGATATCCGTCCTGGTAGCGAGGGTGAGCGTGCCGCAGCGCTTCAGTCTAAGAAGGCTTCGCTTATGGGCATCGGTAAGTTTGCTGCTGGTAACCTCTTTGTTGGCGAGTTCGGAGGCCTCGAAGGTACTAATGGTCTTGTTAATTTCGGTCGCCCCTGCACTGCACGCCCTGTGGCACTTCACGGCTGGGTAAAGTATACTTGTGGCACTATCGATGAGATTGGCAAGGTGCCATCTGCGCGCCCCGATCTTAAGAAGGGCGATAGCGACGAGGGTCAGATTGTCATCGCTGTGGGTAATTGGACCGCTGCCGAGTATGGCGGTAGTGTTGACTGCCCTGTTGTTGTGAACACTCAGGATGAGAGCACCTTCTTTAATCCACGCGGTAAGGATGTCATCGGCTCTGGCGAGCTTATTTTCAAAGAGTCTACCGATGGCTGGGTGGAGTTTACTCTTCCTCTCGACTATCGTTCAACTTCCGAGATACCTACGCATATCATCATCATCTGCACAGGCTCTCGCTATGGTGATTATTTCACAGGCTCAACAGGTAGCCTAATGTTGGTTGATGATTTCGAGCTTATCTACTAATCTTGCGTGATGTGGGGATTACCCCATTTCGCAATATCATACCCCTTCGGGATAGTGCAGTTGTGTACTACCCGAGGGGATTTTTTCTATTGCCTATTTTCGTAATCGTATATTTTAGGCTCGTGGCAATCTCTTCGCTGTGTTTTGTCATCCTGAGCAACGCGAAGGATCTCGAGGTTTGTGCTACCATCCACCGTCTCAGAGACCTTGAGATTCTTCACTACGTTCAGAATGACGTTGTTAGTGTGTGCGTCATTGCGAGGCTGATGCTGTACTCCGTCATTGCGAGGAGGGCTTTGCCCGACGTGGCAATCTCCTCGCTGTGTTTTGTCATCCTGAGCAACGCGAAGGATCTCGAGGTTTGTGCTACCATCCATCGTCTCAGAGACCTTGAGATTCTTCACTTCGTTCAGAATGACGTTGTTGTGTGTGTCATTGCGAGGAGGGCCTTGCCCGACGTGGCAATCTCCTCGAAGCCGACAAGCGACTACGTTGATAGAGTGTTGCCATTGAGGAGATTCTTGAGTTCCTCTACCTTGCTCCGCCTCGGCATAATAAGTAAACTTATTCTGCACTCGGCTTAATCGCAACGTTCACTTCGTTCAGAATGACAGCGTATAACCCCGTCATTACTAATTGCTAATTACTCATTGCTAATTGGTTAAGGAGATTCCCACGTCGCTACGCTCCTCAGAATGACGTTGTTAGTGTGTGCGTCATTGCGAGGCTGATGCTGTACTCCGTCATTGCGAGGAGGGCCTTGCCCGACGTGGCAATCTCCTCGAAGCCGACAAGCGACAATGTTGATAGAGTGTTGTCACTGAGGAGATTCTTGAGTTCCTCTACCTTGCTCCGGCTCGGCATAACAAGGCTTGTTATGCACTCGGCTTAATCGCAACGTTCACTACGTTCAGAATGACGCAGTGTATAGTGCCAACATAGTCAGCGTTATTACTAATTGCTAATTACTCATTGCTAATTGTTTGAGATTGCCACGTCGGGCGATGCCCTCCTCGCAATGACGTAGTGGGTGTTCAGAATGACAGCGTATAACCCCGTCATTACTCATTGCTAATTGTTTGAGTTTCCCATGTCGCTACGCTCCTCGGAATGACGTTGTTAGTGTATGCGCCATTCCTAATAGTCAAAAACCACCCTTTCGGACGAGGGGTCTACAAGCCTAAATTATGTAATCTCAATTTTTTTTAGCACAATATTTGTTGACAAAGTTTGGCGGTTTACGGAAAAAATGCTATATTTGTATCACATTAGCAGCATGTAATTGCTTGAATTGCAGTAAATTTCATGCACGCTATTGCGTAACTCGTTGATTGAGGGGTAGTTATCTCTCTATTGATGTGTTATTTGCCATATCCCCACTTTTGTGTGATGTGTCATGTGTCGCAGTATGTTGGGGTTGTGGGCACTAATTGAGGCAAAGGTTTTTTTTACACATAAACAATTACTAATTTTTTATTTCATGAAAGCAAGATTTTTAGCTTTGGCGGCATTGGTGCTTGGATTGGCATCATGTCAGACCGACGTTGTCGACGGTGTTAAGGTCGACGCGAATGGTGAAGCTCCTGTAACGCTTCAGGTGGGTCTTCCTGAGGATGTTACACGTGCAGCAGGTGCGAATAGCGCAAAGGGTGCTATTGGTAACATCAGCCTTGAGAACTATGACATTCGTTACATCCTTGAAGTATACGATGAAGAGGACACTCTCGCAAAACGTATTGAGCAGTTTGAGGATGAGTCAACTCAGACAACCTTTAATCTTCGCCTTGTTCCTGGTCGTCACTACCGTTTTGTAGTTTGGGCAGACTTCGTTAAAGAGGATACAAAAGTAGCACTTCACTACAATGCTTCAGACCTTACAGACGTGAAGCTCACTGACACTAGCTACCATAATCCTATGGATGAGAGCCGTGATGCTTACACTGGCGTTTACAACACAAAGGCATATGGCAATGACAATGTATTCAGCAGCACTTCATCAATCAACATCACTCTTACACGTCCTTTTGCAAAGTTGCGTGTTGTGACTAGCGATATGATGGAGCTTTATAGCGGCCTCGCTACAGCTACTGTTAAATACACCACACCACTCTATACCTCATTCAACGCATTGACTGCAACACCTGAGGATCTTGAGGATAATGTTGAAAAGGAGGTTGATTACAGCACAATGGTATACGAAAATGAGGCTAATCCACTCGAAAATGGTGTTCAGACATTGTTTGCTGACTACTTCTTCGGCACACAGGATGGCAAGGTACACTTCACTTTGGATGTAGTGGATAATGCTGGTTTTGATATTCCACAGGTAGCATTCAACACTGATATTCCTGTTCAGCGCAACCACTTGACTACCATCATGGGTCCTGTCCTTACCGATCCTAACACTATCTCTGTTGAGATTAATGAGGTATTTACAAATGGTGACGAGTGGAATCCTGAGAAGGATGATTATGATATCGAGTTGTGGGATGGTACTACAAAGACTGCGGTTCAGCCTACTACAAACGTAGAGACAGGTGAGACTGAGTATGTTGTAAGCTCAGGTTCTGAGCTTGCGTGGTTGGCTGACCTTGTTAACAATCCTACTACACGCGCTACTGCAACTAAGTTGAACATTGTTTTGGAGGCAAATATCGACCTTAACAATAATCCTTGGACTGCTATTGGTACAGAAGAGAATCACTTTACTGGTACTTTCAATGGTAATGGCCACTCTATTAAGAACCTTAATATTGAGGTAGCTGAGGCTAAGGAGGGCAAGGCACACATCGGTTTCTTCGGTTATGCTAAGAATGTTGAGATTAAGAATGTTACATTTGAAAATGTATATTTGAACATCGCTTGCTTGGATATCGACCACAGCCAGGGTCACATTGGTGCTGTTGCAGGTTCGTTGGAGGGTATTTCTACAATCGAGAACGTAACTGTTAAGGGTGACATCAAGGTTGAGTCTACAGTTACAGCTAATGGTGCAAGCCGTGTTGCGGTTGTTGCTGGTGGTAACACATACGGTAACGTAACTATGAAGAACGTTCACGTTATAGCTAACGAGGGTAGCTACTTGAAGGCAAACAACAACGTAGGTGCTCTTGCTGGTCAGCTTCAGGGTGTTTCTGTATTTGAGAACTGCTCATCTAATATCGATGTAACAGGTACTAAGTTCTTCGCTGGTGGTATCATCGGTCTTGCTGCTGGCAATCAGACATTCACAAACTGCCACACTACTGGTGACATCACTATCACTGCTGGTCGCGAGGGTAAGGCACACGACCACTATCGCGTAGGTGGTATCGCAGGTGGCTGGGCTGACGGCGCAAAGAACGTATGCACTCTTACAGGTTGCTCATATACTGGTCAGCTTTCAGGCACTAACGCTGATGGCTCTGTAGTAGAGGCTTTTGACTATGCTGGTTATGTTGGTCGTGGTTATACATTGAACGGTTGCCAGGGCAGCAAGGTCGTTATTGATGGCGTTGAGTATGTTCAGGCATACAACACTGCTGCTGAGGCTGGTATCTATTACGTAAACGGTGAGTTGGTAATTTCTACTGCATCTGCTTTTAAGCTTTTTGCTAACAAGGTAAATGGTGGCGAGACTTTCGCAGGTAAGACTGTTAAACTCGGTGCTGATATCGACCTTAACAACGAGGAGTGGACTCCTATTGGTTCTGCATATGCTGATCATGGTTTCATGGGTAACTTCGATGGTAATGGTTATACTATCAAGAACTTGACAATCAAGAATATTACCCCTGACTCAGACGGTTATGTTTATGCTGGTTTGTTCGGCGTAACAGAGGGTACTGATAAGGATAATCAGAACTACATCAAAAACCT
>JAZRAW010000067.1:0-54572 GCA_045634765.1 Alistipes sp. | reverse complement strand
CACTTATCAAACTCAAAACGAGGTATAAACTCCACTATTTGAGCGAATACGAACTTGCCGAGATGCATAATTTTGAGGTTTAAGCCACAAAGTTACCATCAACAATTTCAAATCAAAAAATCAAAGAACGCTTGTAACTTGCTTATGTTTAACGTATTAACCACTACTGTGCAAAATTTATTGCATCAGTAGTAATTACTCATTACTCATTACTAATTAGTTAAGGGGATTCCCACGTCGCTACGCTCCTCGGAATGACGTTGTTATGTGTGTTTATGTGTATGCGTCATTGCGAGGAGGGCTTTGCCCGACGTGGCAATCTCATTCACGCCGTATGTCATCTTGAGCGCAGCGAAGGATCTCGCGGGTAGTACTAACATTCATTGGTTCGGAGTCCTTGAGATTCTTCACTTCGTTCAGAATGACAGCACAGGGTGCCATTACTAATTGCTAATTTCTCATTACTAATTAATTAAGGTGATTCCCACGTCGCTTCGCTCCTCGGAATGGCAGCCCGTAGTGCAAAAAAAAATGGGCCGTCTTACTGTCACAGCAGACGGCCCTCACACAATGGACACAAACAATTATTAACTTTTTACACCATAAAATTTCTTTCTCCTTTGCTACCCTCAGGACTTGCGATTTACTGCATCTATCGCCCTAAGGGTGAAGATCCGGCTGTTGTTATTAACCCTCTATTCGGTGCGGGATCTCCGTTTTCGCGCTATCTTTATTAACTTATTTTAGCTATTTCTATTTGTTTCTGGTGCAAATATATGGCAATAAATCTAATATTCCAAACAAAAAATACTTATAGCGCCATAAGTTAAAATTATAAAGAGGGAAATATATGCTTTGCTGTATGCAAAACTATATACTTCCCTCGAGTTTTATAGGCGGTTTATGCCCTGTATATCAATCTATTAATAAGTGGCTATCTCACCGCTAAACGCGCTGAAAACTTTGCGCCGATATAAGGATATAATCAAAATATTTTTAACTAATTTCTGTATTTTTTTTCGATGGCTTCGTCGTTTTCTTCGGGAATAGTGCTCATTTGCTCAAATGACTCACTCTTGGTATCGAGCTCGCCAATCATCTGTGAAGGCTCCTCCTCGACGTAGAACGATGAGATTTTCACATGGCTCTTATCCTCCTTTATGCCGAGCTTGATAAGTTTTGTTGCCGAGGTCATGATGCTCTGGCCTCCCGTAGCGATAGACTTCTTAACCTCGCCTACAGCCTCGGTGGTCTTTTTGAGGTGTCGCTCCACCTCGTTGAAGCGCTCGGCAAATATCTGTGTGCGCTTAATCATCTCCTCTGCAGCCTCCACAATCCTCTTCTGGTTGCCAAGTTGGCGGCTCTGTGTCCACATGAGTTCGAGGATGCGTAGGTTCATGTACATGGTCTGAGGGCCGAGTATGAGCACGCCCTTGTCGTAGGCATATCGCCATAGCGCGTTGTCGTTCATCAGCGCGAGGTTAAGCGCACCCTCGTTATGCATATACATAATCACAAAGTTGAGTTTCGAGTATCCCGTTTTGAGGTATTTTGTGTAGTCCTTCTTTGCCAGCAGGTCCACCTGTCGGCGCACTGCAGCGATATGTTCTGCACAGTACTGCGACTTTGTCTTCTCCGTCTCACCGCTATCGATGCCTGCATCGGCATTGATATATAGTTCGTAAGCCTTAAGGTTGACCTTCGAGTCGACGATGACATCGCGGTTGTTGGGGAAGTGGAGCACAAAGTCGGGGATGAGTCCCTTCTCATCATCGTCCTTGATGCTTGAACCAAACTCATCCTTTAGCGACTGCTGTGTTGAGTACTGCTCACCCTCCTTGAGTCCGAGGTCCTCAAGGAGCTGACGCAGCTTAAGCTCGCCGAAGTTACCCTGCACCTTGACCTCACCCACAAGTGCGCGTGTCAGGCGCTCGGCAGTCTCGCCGAGGTCGCGGCTATTCTTCATGTTTGCCTGGATGGTGGCGTCGAGGCGTGTCATGGTCTCGTTATGCTCCTTGCTTGAGGTGTTGAGTGCCTCCTGCATCTGCTTAAGACTCTGGCGCAGAGGGTCTACAATCTTTGATACCTGCTCCACGTTACGCTCGCCGAGCTCCTCTTGGCGTGCCTTAAGCACCGTTTCGGAGGTGGTGCGCATCTGCTCGCGTATTAGTTCGAGCTGGTCGTCAAGCTGCTTCTTATTTAACGCCTTAAACTCATCCATCTGGCGCTGCTGCTCCTCGCGAAGTTGGGCAATCTGCTTCTCGTACGACTCTTTGAGTGTCGCGGTCTGCGCCTCAAGGGTCTCCTTTGCTTCGAGTTTTATGGTCGTAACCTGCTCCTCGAGGTGCTGGCGTGAGGTGCGCTCAATGTCGCGCTCCGAGCGTAGTGTTGTGGTCTCCGAGCGTAGTGCTTCGAGGCGCTCCTCGCTCTTTGTGAGCTGCGCCTTGCTCTCTGCCAATTGTGCCTCGAGCTCTTTGCACTTTGCTGCGTCGCCACTTGTGGGGCGGCTACGGCGACCTACTAAATAACTTGCCGCCAACATAATAACGACGACGGCAAGTGCTATAATATAATATATGTCCATATATTCCTATGTTTGGGTGTGTCCGAAATTGGACTATTGGCAGATTACTCCGCGAGGGTGCGCTTACGCAACTTCACGACATTCTCCACATGGTGGGTGTGGGGGAACATATCTACGGGCTGCACAGCAAGAATCTCGTACATGTCGTCGAGAAGTGCCAAGTCGCGCGCCTGTGTCGAGGGGTTGCAGCTCACATATACCATGCGCTCGGGTGCTGCACGCTTGATAACCTCCAATACGCGCTCATCGACACCCGCACGAGGTGGGTCGAGGATGATGACATCAGGGCGGCCATTGCGTGCGATGAACTCATCGCTCATAACATCCTTCATGTCGCCAGCGTAGAACACCGTATTCTCGATGTTGTTAATCTCGGAGTTAATCTTTGCATCCTCAATAGCCTCGGGAACATACTCTACGCCAACAACCTTCGCAGCGCGGCGTGCACAGAAGTTGGCGATGGTACCCGTGCCTGTGTAGAGGTCGTAGAGGACATCTGTGGGCTTAAGGTCGGCGAATTCGCGCGTAACCTTGTAGAGTTCGTATGCCTGCTCCGAGTTTGTCTGGTAGAAGGACTTGGGTCCCACCTTGAATTTGAGTCCCTCCATCTCCTCGATGATATGGTCCTTGCCCGCAAAGCAGATGGGCTCGCGGTCGCCGAGTGAGTCGTTCCACTTCTCGTTGACCATGTATATGAGCGAGGTAATCTCGGGGAACTCAGCCTTGAGGTACGACATAAGGGCGTTGATGCGCTCGGTGTCGTTCTCGTTGAACACCACGATAACCATAATCTCACCTGTCGAAGCGGTGCGGATGACCATCGTACGCATGAGGCCTTCATGTAGGCGAGCGTTGTGGAACGAGTAGTCATGCTCGATGCAGAACGCCTTTGTTGCAAGGCGAATACGATTCGAGATGTCTACCTGAAGGTGACAACGGTTAATATCGAGGACCTTGTCGAAGCAACCGGGGATGTGGAAGCCCACGGCAGGGGTAGATGCTATGTCGCCAGCCTCGGCAATCTCCTCGTATGTCAACCAGCGCTTATCGGCGAAGGTGAACTCGAGCTTATTGCGATACTCGCGTGTGCGCTCCGAGCCGAGACATGGGCGCACCTCGGGGATGTTGAGGTGTCCGATGCGCACAAGCTGGTCCTCGACCTGTGTGGTCTTCTGCTTGAGCTGCTCCTCGTAGGGTAGGCTCTGCCACTTGCAGCCGCCACATACGCCAAAGTGCTCGCAGAAGGGCTCTACGCGTAGGGGTGACTTCTCCACGAAGCGCACAATGGTGCCCTCCATATAGCGGCGGTGGTGCTTGCGTATCTGCACATCGACCACGTCGCCAGGCACAGCCATAGCCACAAAGACAACCTGATTATCCACCTTGCCCATGGCCTTTCCCTCGGCAGCAAGTGTGGTGATATGTAGTCCCTCAATTAGGGGGTAATCCTTTCTTCTCTTTCCCATAATAACTGTTATATGTGGTTGCTAAAAGGCCTTTGTTCTATTCTCCTCGGCATCCTTCTCCAGTGCCTCGTCGCCCTCCCACTCGAAGAACTCGAAGTTGTCGCAACTCTTGAGACCGAAGCGTGTGTAGGTGATGGGGAGACCCATAGCCACAAACTTTGTCTCGTAGGCGGTCTTCACCGAGAGCACCTCGTCGGCATATCCCGAGCCGTAGATGTCGTCGTTCTGCACCTCTACGTTGAGACCCAAACGCTCGATAACGGCAGCGGTGTAGGCATACAGGTGCTTGGAGTCGGTCTTGAGATTGATAACACCATCTTCGCTGAGCATCTTCTTGTAGTCGGCAAGGAAGAGTGGCGATGTTAGGCGCTTCTTGGCCCGTCGGCTCTTGAGCTGTGGGTCGGGGAAGGTAATCCATATCTCGGAAATCTCACCCTCGGCAAAGAACGAACGGATGAACTCGATGCGTGTGCGCACAAAGCCGACATTCTCCATGCCGCGCTCCGTAGCGGTCTTAGCACCGCGCCACATGCGGGCACCCTTGATGTCGATGCCAATGTAGTTCTTGTCGGGGTTACGCTCCGCTAAGGCTACGGTATACTCACCGCGGCCACAACCCAACTCAAGGATGATGGGGTTGTTGTTGTGGAAGAAATCCTCGTGCCAGCGACCCTTTAGTGGGTGGTCCTTGTGGAAGATGTCGTCAAACTCGGGCTGCACCATACACTTGAAGGTAAGGTTCTCAGCAAATTTTCTTAATTTATCTTTTCCCATGGGGTAGTATTTATATCTTCTATCTACTTAACGTTTGGCTCGCCAACCATGATGCCTATGGAGCTTATGCCCTCGACAATGGTGTCGGGGGTGATGCGGAACTTATACTCGCCACAGCGCCCCAAGACTACACCCTTGCGATAGAGGAAAGTCTGCTCCTCGGGGCGTACCTCCTTGATGCGAGGTATGTAGAGCGTGAAGGGCTCCTCAATAACCATCGAGTCGGGCGATATTGCCAATATGCGTAGGCTTACGGAGTCGCGAACATATCCTGCACCATAGCGCACAACGATAGATATATCACGCTTCGATAGCGAGTCGGCGTTGTTGTATGTAAACTCCTCGGCAGAGTCCCACACGCTCATCTCTATATCGTGCATCTCTACGCTATGCTGCTGCTCGTTGCACGACACTGCAAACATGGCCATGACAACCACTGCGAAGTATATCAAGCGCTGCATCTGCTACTCCTTGTTTTTGTTATTTTCTGTGTTGTGCTCACGACGCTCGCCACCATTGCGGCCTCGACGATGATGGTTTCTACCGCGACGCTCACCTCGCTCATTGCGCTCGCCACCCTCGTTGCGATTGTTGTTGTCGCTCTGCTCATTGGTTGCGGACTCCTCCTTAGCACCCTCCTTCGCCTCTGCCTTAGGAGCTCGGTTCTCGCGCTGCTCGCGATTTTCGCGATTTTCACGGTTCTCGCGCTGTTCGCGGTTCTCGCCACCCTCACCATTGTTGCGCTTATCACGCTTATCGCGTCTATCGCGTCTACTACGACGCTGCTCGCTCTGTTGAGGTTGCTCAGGGTTGTTGCTCTGTGTAGCCTCTTTAACCTCGGGTGTTGTTGCCTCTGTTGCTGATGGCTGCTCGCCATTAGCCTCTTGGCTCTCGCCCTTATTGCCGCGACGCTTGTTGCGCTTATTACGCTTATTCTTGTTGTCGAAGCGGGTAATGCTATCCTCCTGGCTACGGTATGTAGGCTCCTCAACTGTGGCCTCGTTACCACTGCCAATAAGTGTCTCGGCCTTCTCGCCAGCGCGGTTGAGTGCGATAATCTCTCTTACGCGGCTGATGGGCAGCGTAGTGAGGTTTGCCATCGTACCCTTACTTGTTGAGAATGACATGGTGCCTGCCAATGGGTCTATCTTAACCAAGAACCACTCGCCATCGAGGGTCTGTAATGGCTCACGCAAGCGTGGTATGGTACGACGGGCATCGGCATACGAGTCATACTCATACATGAGGCAGCACTTCAACTTCGAGCACTGACCTGCCAACTTCTGTGGGTTAAGGGATATCTCCTGCATGCGCGCCGCGTTTGTTGTTACGCTCGAGAAGCTCGATATCCACGATGCACAGCATAGCTCACGACCACAAGCACCGATACCTCCGATGCGTCCCGCCTCCTGGCGAGCACCAATCTGCTTCATCTCGATGCGGATGTGGAAGCGCTCGGCAAAGACCTTGATTAGTTCGCGGAAGTCGACACGCTCATCGGCGATATAGTAGAATATAGCCTTGAGCTTGTCGCCCTGATACTCTACGTCGCCAATCTTCATGTTGAGGCCCATGTCTGCGGCAATCTGGCGCGAGGCGATCATCGTCTCATGCTCCAATGCTATGGCCTCCTGCCAACGCTCGATGTCGTAGGGGCGTGCTTTGCGGTATATCTTCTTGAACTCGCCGTTGTGGGGGTTGAAGCCCACGCGGCGCATCTGCTTAGCCACCATGTCGCCCGTAAGCGAGATGATGCCTATGTCGTGACCAGGCTGAGCCTCCACGGCAACGATGTCACCGCGCTTAAGCTCTAAGTTGTTCACGTTCTGGTAGTATGAGCGGCGAGTGTTTTTGAAGCGCACCTCGAAGATGTCCGAGGGTATATTGTTTGGATACTCCTCGAGCCAATCTGTCTCATGCAGCTTGTAACAACCCTCTGATGCAATAGCCTCAATCTCATCGCCACAGTCGCAGAATGTGCAGCCACGACCAATATCTGGAATATGTCTCTTGTTACAACTCATTTTGCTGTTATAATATATATACAAATCGGGGTAAAGATACAAAAAATTAGGTAAACATAAAAGCAATAAGCGAAAAGTTTACCAAAGAGAGATAGATTCTGCTAAAAGCGTAGAGATACAGATAGCGAGAAGAGGCGAGGATAGGCGTATGTTAGGCGATTGGCATAGGGTGCGGTAATGGTGTGGTTACCAACAGTGCGCATCGATATGCGATTCTCCTCGTAGCTGCTATATACG
This sequence comes from Alistipes sp., assembly GCA_045634765.1. Lineage (GTDB taxonomy): Bacteria > Bacteroidota > Bacteroidia > Bacteroidales > Rikenellaceae > Alistipes. The sequence continues at coordinate 47,487 of JAZRAW010000067.1, read as the reverse complement.
ATGTTTGTACCCAAGATGTTGCGTGCCGACAGCTGTATGCTTAGCGATGTATCTTCGTTTATATTAAAACGCTTCGATAGCGCGAGGTCTAAGGTCGCAGCATTGGGTAGTTGATGCTGATGCTGTAGCGCCTCCCTCTCCTCGGTGGAGGCAGCAAAGGAGATTATGCGCTCGGTGCGACGTACCATAGATGGCGATACATATCCAAGTGCCCAATAGTTCACCGATGCGCGTGCCACCCAGCCGTTGTGCCTAAAACATATATCGCCGTAGAGGGCTATCTCTGGTGCTCCGACATGGTGTCCGCGCATATTTGCAACGGAGGTGGCTATCAATGTGTTGTCGTCATCCGTATAGGTTGTGACAGTGGGGTTGCGGTGATAGCGATATTGTGCTATGTTAACTGCAAATGATGAGCTGAAGAGCCTCGACCATGTTGCCTCGGCTGTGGCCTCTATGCCGTAGTGTATGTGGCCTATTCCACTCACCACTGCGTCGCAATTCTCACTCGAAAGATCATCGTAGTAGCGAATGACATCTGTCTCTCGAGAGATGGAGTTGAGGTATAACGAGGCATTAAGACGTAGGCCTCTTGTGAAATATGAGTAGGTTAGTTCCGCCGAGATTGTCGTTGCAAGTTCGGGGCGCGCAATAAGACGGTTGTTATAGTCGGGCTGCAGGAACATATCGTCGCGATTAGGGCTAATAGTTCTCACCATGAATGCCGCGCTCAGATTATGATTATCAATGTTATAGCGACACGACGCGTTAAGCATCGCAGGGGTTAGTGCAATCTTCTCGGAGCGACCATACGATGCGTTACCAGCAAATAACTCCTTCTCGAAGTAACCACGTCGCCAGTATAGTTCAGGTGTCATCTGTATGCCCATCCAAAAATCGAAATTAGATATGCTCCACTCGGCCGTGGCATAGAGTTTTACGCCTACGCTGCCAAGGCGATAGTCGTAACCATAGCGGTCACCCTCGTGCACTATATCGTTAGGGTCGCGAAGGTTATTATCGTTGAGGTGAGAGTATCTATCATTTTTCATTATGTGGTAGTCAATGTCGCGTATGTACGCCGCTCCCATAAGGTCATCCATAACCCTAAACCTACGTTCGCTATTGCCTTGAAGTTCCGCTCCATAGTTAAGCGTTATGGTGCCCAATTGACTCTTTAGTCCCGCGTTAATGGCTATGTGTGTGAGGTTTCTGTGACGAATAGTCACGGCATAGCGAGCTGAACCATCCTGCTGAATGTAGTTCGTGTGGTAGAGTCTATCCCAGTCGATTTGTGTGTAACGCAGGTCGTTTGTAGTCCATGCCTTTGCTACCTCTGACTGCTCGATATCAGAGAAGTATGATGGCATATATTTGTAGTTGTCTGGAGTGGTTGATGGTGCGTTAAATGCTGTTAGGGACGAGGTGCCCATGTGCTCAAAGAAGGTGTTTGCAACGAGTGTTAGGCTTGTTGCTGCGGAGAGCTTGCGTTGCCATAATGCTATTATTTCGGGGCGTAGCGATGTGGCGACACGAGAGTTACGCACTTTGCCGTTCTGCATACCCCATGTCGGATTGTATAGTCTATTATTTGTTAGTGTAAATGCCTCGTCTGTTGATGCTTGGCGCAATCCTCTCTCCGACCATGGGAGTGCGACAATAATGTCAAACTTCTCATTTCGACCGTTGTATGTTGCACCTAAGGCGATGTCCACAGAGTTGTTGTATACGCCCTCCACATATAGGTCGCGCCCCGTTCTCACTCGCTCATACTCCGTAATTGTCCACCCCTCCTTTAGTGGAACGCCATATTGGTTAACGGAGTATGCTCCATTGTGGCTGATGCCTATAAGGTAGTCCTTACCAGTGAGGTTTATGCTGATATACTGCCTGTCGTATTGGTCGGCGTCGGTGAGGATAGTTGTCGTGCGCCCTATAGAGGCAGATAGATTGGCTTGGGTAATGCCTTTCTGCTCGTTTGTGGCGTATCCCAACCCCTTTAGTGTGCGAAGTGTTGTATAGTCTATTTCGGTGTATGCGAAGAGATTGGTACTCTTGGATAGTTGCTGACCTCGATAGGTGTTCGAAGCATAGGTTAGTGCGTAGTAGTGGTTTGGTACGAAACTTCGGCGCTTACTCTCGAGGGTGAGAGTATCGTTTAGACCTCCCCACAGCGATATATCCTGCTCTGGCTCCTCTTTGTAAAATTTAAAATCTCTATAGTCTAACTCCTCGTACTCATCGCCATCCTCGTACATCTGCGCGATGCTCTGCTGCCATGGCGCAAGCAGGGCAGTTATCATCAGGGTTAGATATAGTCCTAGTCTCCTCATCTCTTCTACAAAGGTATAATATTTTTCTTAATTATATACCATGTGCCTATTAATCACTGATATTAAGCTATTATATAGTATCAGTTTTCTGATTGCAAAAGATGTTGACGAAGATATTTGCGTGCCTAATATGTGGTGATGTACTGTAATAAAAAAGCGTGGTGACCAATCTATATTAGTCACCACGCTTTTAACTATTTTAGGTTCGGATTACTCCGCCTGCATTGCTGCATATGAGATACTCAACGCATCAGCCTTACGAAGCTCCTGCTTAACAGCAGTAAGCTTACCTACTGTTGCATCTCTATCAACTCGCAAGTTTACCACAATCTCCTTAGGGCCTACACCCTTAGTTGCAGTTGTTGCGCTGATGAAGTTGCGAATATCCTCAACCTCCTGGGTCTTATCATTAAGCTGAATCTTCAAAGCATCCTCGCCAGCCTTAGCTGTCAATGGCTTACCCATCCAGATGTTTACAAGATTCTTCTTGTCGAGCTCAGTGATCTCATTAGCCTGGGGCATCTGTACCTTTACCAACGGATCAACCTCACGCATTGTAGTTGCTGCCATAAAGAAGAAGAGCAACATGAACACGATATCGGGAAGTGAAGAGGTCGACATAGCGGGCACTTCACGCTTGCCCTTTTTTGCCATTACTGCCATAGTTACTTCTTTGTTTGATCGTTAGGTTCTGCCTCAGAAATCTTCATTGGAACAGCCTTACGGATGTTCGCAGCCTGGATATCATCGAGCTCATCATAGCTAACGCCATATACCTCTCGTGCAATCTCATCACGATACAAGTTGAAGGCGAAGGTAAGCTCGTCCTGTACCTGAAGATAAATCTTATACTTTGACTCGTTATCTGCCTTGAGAGAGACAAGACCCTCGCTGACCTTTATCTTCTTGCCATCGATCTCTGTCTCCTTCTTGCTCGATGCATCAGGATTGCTAAGGAACTGATATACCTGCAATGAAAGTAGAGAGTGGTTAACACCGTTGAATCTTGTGTTACGCTTCAAGTTTTTAGCGGTCAAGATCTCTGTACCAACCATGATGTTACCCTCTTTCGATACATTCACTTTAAGTACGTTTCGCTCATTAACATCTACATCGTTCTGCTGCTCTGTCGGGTCAATCCAAGGTGGAAGCGTACGCTTCATACCTGTGTCGACATCCATCGTAGTGGTCACCAAGAAGAATATCAACAGCAAGAATGAAATATCCGCCATTGAGCTAGAGTTAATCTCTCCAGCCTTTTTCTTCGCTCTAGCCATACACTACTTTTTAAAGAATCCGATAATTACTGAGAATACTGCTGATGCAATTGCTGCACCCGCTACGATGTAGCAAATGATGAGGCTGACATCCGAAATCATGTAGTCTGTAGCGCCGAATACCTCACGAGTTGCGGGATCAGTACCAAGACCGAGAGGATAACCTGCAGCATCCAACAAATAGTGGCCATCGAACCATCCGTGACCAGAAGCTACGAAACCAGCGATAGCACCTACACCACCAATGATTACAACGAACAATACAAGCTTCAAGAGTGTCTTCTTCCAGTTCTGTGCGAAGCTGATGAAGAGGTCTGCAAAGAGGCTGATAATTGCAATCAAAATGATAAGACCAACCAATGCATAGCACCACATCATAGTTACGCTGATAGAGTTTGCCAATGCAATAGCGTTCTCGCCGTCAACCTTAGCATTCTCAACAGCCTTCTTTGAAGCTGCGATGTTGTCCTCCATGATACCTATGTTGTTCTTATAGATATTAAGAGTGTCAACAGTTGCCTTGTAGTCAGCTACGACAGCCTCAGCGTTCTTAAGCTGCTGCTTCTGCTTGTTGTTAAGGCTCTTAAGCTCGCCAAGCTCAGCGATCTCAGTCTGCGCTGCGTTGTAAGCATCCTCCTTAGCGGCTACCTTAGCCTCATATGCTGGGATGTGAACATCCTGAGTCTCCTTGAGCTTTGCCTCCTCTAACTCGATACCATCCTTATCGAGCATATCCTCACCAATCTGATTAGCGATGAGGTCGCCCAACATCTGAATACCATCTCCAGTTGTCTCTACGCTCTGAATATCAGTTGTGACGCCTATAATCTTAGAGTCCTCGGGGGCCTCCATACCGCGCATCACAGTCAATCCGATTGTCAGTGCAGAACCGAGAACAAGAAGAACGGTGATTATTAATCTAACAATTTTCATAATAAAATGCTTCTTAAAAATAAGTTGGTCTTAATTATCGCTTGTTGTATGCTGAGAGCATATCAATCAACTGGATTGAGCTATCCTCCATCTTAACAACCTGAGCCTCGATCTGAGCAAGGATGTAGTTGAAGAAGATCTGGAGAATAACCGCTGCGATAAGACCGAGCATAGTAGTCAAAAGAGCCACCTTGATACCACCTGCAACGACTGCGGGAGAGATAGTAGCCTGAGCCTGGATATCATCGAAAGCCTGGATCATACCAACAACGGTACCCATGAAGCCGAGTGATGGAGCAAGCGCGATGAACAATGAAATCCATGAAAGACCGCTCTCCATGTTACCCTGCTGAACTGAGCCATAAGATACAACAGCCTTCTCAACAGAATCGAGACCCTGATCGTAGCGCATAAGACCCTGATAGTAGATAGAAGCTATAGGACCACGCTTGTTGCGGCAGTAATCCTTAGCAGCCTCAACACCCTCAGTGTTAAGAATCTCCTCAACACGAGCGATGAACTTCTTAGTGTTGATCTTTGACAACGCAAGGAAGAGGATACGCTCTACTGCGACAGCCATACCGAGAATCAAACAGATCAAAGGCAAGAGCATCCAGCCCCAACCACCCTCGAGGAACTTCTTCAAAAGAGCGAAGTGCATAGGGGTGCCCTGCAACTCTACCTCCTCTGCGTCAGCCTCATCAGCTGCTTGTGAATCTACAACCTGCTCAACGGTAGCCTGCTGTGCAGTCTCGTCGATAGACTCCTGTGCGAAAGCAGCGCCGAATGAGAGAGTAGCTGCTGCCAAAACCAAAAATAATTTTTTCATAGTGTTTTGATAGTTAAAATTTGTAATTTTTAGTAGTTGTTTTCTCTATTTTTTTGTTCGTAAACTTATTTTCCATGCTGTCTACACCGGTGCATATCCCACTATTTCCGCAAGATTATGACCACGTTGTTGGTGTAGAATAGTGTGTCAATCAGTACGTTGCACCCGCAAAGTGGATGAAATCTCCTTGATTCCTCCATCTTTTCGGGTATTTATCAGTGCGAAATATACGGATAATTTTCCGAAATTCCAACCCCGTTACAAAGTAAATTCACCTCGTAGTGGACGACGCATCAAATTTAGTGCTTCCGAAAGTGGCAAATTTTTGCCTAAAACGTACATCAATTTTGTCACCGCAGCCTCGATAGTCATGTCGTGTCCCGACACCACTCCGGCCTCTTGTAGAGCTAATCCCGTCTCGTATAAGTGCATCTGAACGGCGCCATCTTTGCACTGCGAAATATTCACCACGATAACACCCTTGGCGATAGCCTCCTTAACGAGCTCTACAAACCAATCGGATGTTGGAGCGTTACCTGCGCCATATGTCTCGAGTACAACGCCGCGCACACCACTATCGAGGAGCATGGCGCGAAGTGTCTCAGGGCGTATGCCTGGGAAGAGCTTCACGACGATGACATCGTTCGAGAGTGACTCACTGATGCGGAACTCATCCGAGAAGTCGGGAGCATAGGGGGCGATGTACTGGGTGTTATACTGGATGCTTACTCCCACGTCGGCAAGGGCGTGGTAGTTGAACGACGCAAAGGCGTTGAGCGCCTCGGCACTATGCTTTGTGGTGCGGTTACCGCGCATCAACTTATTCTGGAAGTAGAGTGCTACCTCTGGTACGATGGGGTGTCCATTCTCGTTTCGCGCACCCGCAATCTCGATTGCTGTGATGAGGTTCTCGCGACCATCGGTACGGAGTATGCCGATAGGAATCTGGCTACCTGTGAAGATGACGGGCTTGGCGAGGTTCTCGAGCATGAAGCTGAGTGCTGCCGCAGAGTAAGACATTGTGTCTGTGCCATGTAGCACCACAAAACCGTCATATTTAGAGTAGTTGTCACGGATGAGTCGAGCCATGTCTACCCAGTTCTCCACCGATACATTCGATGAGTCGATGGGAGGTTTTATGGTCAAAACCTCGAGGTCAACCTTGAGTCGTTTGAGCGAGGGGAACTCCTCATAAATTCCGCTAAAATCGAATGGAACGAGTGCGCCAGTCGCCTCGTCTGTCTTCATACCGATTGTGCCACCGGTATATATTATCAATATAGATGATCTCTTCATAGCTGAAGGTTAAGCGCTTTTATGCGCAACATATCTTTACAAAGGTAGGCAAAATTTGTCATACTCAAGCGCTTTTTGTCATTTTTTTTCGCTTTTATGCAAAAATAAATTTTGTCACTCTTCGTCGTGCCCCTCTATTTGATACTCAAAAAAGCGCGCTGTTACACCCCTAAAATAGAGAATGAGGCCACCCGTGGGCGACCTCATCTCCTGTATTATTATACAACTATTGCTCTGCGTTGAGCTGCTCCTCGAGGGCTATATACTCCTTGTATGTGAGCTTAAAGCCATCGAGGTACTCCGCCTTGCCATCACTGAATTTGAAGCCATAGAGCTCCATAGGTGAGCTACGACGGTAGTTGTGGCTATCAGAATTGTACATCCACATGGGGCATACGTGGCCCTCCAATACTGCGAACTCGCCATCGAAGTAGAGAACCTTAGCTGCGTAGCTCTTATCCTCGCTGGTATAGAGAGTATTTGTCTCTTTATCGTACTCCCATACGCCAGTACTATGCCAGCCCTTGTATCCCAACTCTTCGAGTCCACAGTCAGGGAAAGCACATCCAGGATAGTAGCGTATGACAAATGTGCCATCTTCAATAAGTGAGAGGCTGTAATACATTTGTCCTCCTACCCACTCTCCGGCGTATGACCAGTAGTCGTCGCTCTCCTCGGGGTCGTGAATGTAGATAAACCTGTCGGTACACTCAAAGACCTTCTCGGTGAGTTGTGTCACAAAGACCTCGTCGTCGATGTCTTCCTTTTGCTTGCCGACAAGCTCAAGAAGGTAGATCATATCCAATCTGCCGCCATAGTCTGGGTGGGGGAGTAGGGCGCCCTTGTATTTGGTTGCTCCGTTGTAGTTGTTGCCCTTGCCCGCCTCTACGCCAGGCACATTTGCGATGCTTGATAATTCGCCATAGGGACTAAAGCATGATACAACCCCCACTGCAATCGCGATAATAAAGAGTAGCTTTTTCATAGTTCGTAGGTTTTAGTTCGGTTGTTTTCTCAGTGCAAAATTAGGCATATATGCTCTGCTCTCCAAATTTTTAGCGCCCTAATTTTTCCGCGATGGAGTAGTCAATGTGTTGAATATCAAGTGGTTGAAAATCGATAAAAATCGATTTTTTCATAGTGTTGATAATCAAGTAGTTACAGATGTGATATAATTATTACAATGTAAATAATCGTATAAAACACTGATAATCAATGTGTAATATGTGCGCTACACTATGCTAAAAAGCTCTTTTGCCGTAGCGGTCGTGAGTTTATCGACGTGGTCGAACGAAGTGTTGTGCAATTCGGCAACCTTGCGGCAAACATGCTCAACGTAGGCCGACTCATTGCGCTTGCCACGATGAGGTACGGGGGTGAGATATGGACAGTCGGTCTCGAGGAGTAGTAGCTCAACGGGTAGTTGTGCTACCTCCTTGCCGAGTCCCGCATTCTTGAATGTCACAACGCCACCCACGCCGAAGTATATCTCGCCCATCTTAGCAAACCTCAGGGCGCGCTCTGCCGAGTCGGCATAGGCGTGTAGCACACCTCGAAGGCCGCGACCGCGGTATGTAGATAGGGCATCCTCCATCTCATCGTATGCCGAACGAGTGTGTATAACGATGGGTTTGTCGTATTGCAATGCCATCTCTATCTGTGCATGTAGCACCTCGCGCTGCTGGCGGTAGAACTCCTGACTCCAATATAGGTCAAGGCCTATCTCGCCCACGCCACATAGAGCCATGGGTGGCTCACGCAGTAGTCGCTCCACGGCATCGAGCTCCTCGCGCCAGTGTGGATTGTCGTTTACCGAGGTGGGGTGTAGACCCGCCATAGGGTGGCAGTAGTCGGGGTTGGCTGCTGCAAGGTCGAGCATGCGAGGGCGGCTCTCGGAGTCGATATCGGGGAGGATAAGCCTCTCCACGCCCGCAGCTTTAGCACGCTCCAAGGCCTCGTTGCGGTCAGAGTCAAACTCCTCGGCATATATGTGCGAATGGGTGTCTATCATAGTCTAAGTGGTTGAAGGTTAGTGTTATATACGCTCATAGCGCTTGCCTGGTAGACAGCGCACTATGCCCTTTAGTTCCATGTCCATAAGTGCCATGGCGAGCTCGCCCATGGTAAGTCCCGTTGTGGCGATGAGTGTTGCCCAGTCGAGTGTCGTGGCGGTGTTGAAGGCCTTATATATAAGTTGTTCGGTGGGGTTTAATTTGGCAAGGGGTGATGTCTCTGTTACCGCCTCTATCGGTTGTATTGTGCTCCACCCCAAGTCCTCCATAACGTCGTTTGCGGTGAGTACCATACGAGCCTTGCCGCAACGGATAAGGTTGTTCGAGCCGAAGGATTGGGTGTCTGTAATGCGGCCAGGTAGTGCCATGAGTGTACGACCGTAGCTATCTGCAATATCGGCAGTGGCGAGTGAGCCACCCGATGCGGGAGACTCAACGATGATTGTGCCCATGCTTAGTGCTGCGATAATGCGGTTGCGAGCTATAAATAGCTGACCATTCTGTTTCGACTGGCTGTGTAGTTCCGAGACTATTGCGCCTCCCTGACGTATAATCTCATCAGCGAGGTTGCGGTTGGGTGCGGGGCTTACATTTGGGAGTATGTCTGCTACTACGGCAACGGTTGTTACATTGTGTGCCAATGCCGAGCGGTGGCAGGCGCTGTCGATGCCATATGCCAAACCGCTTACGATACATATGTCGGGTAGTTGTGCTGCAAGACCTGCAATAATCTTATCTGCGGCATGTATGCCCGAGGGTGATGCCTCGCGCGTGCCCACCATAGATAGTGTGTGCATATGCAGAGCCTCGATGTTTCCCCTCACGAAGAGCACATGTGGGCGGTCGGAGGTCTCGCGCAGAGTCTCGGGATACTCCTCATCTGTAGCTGCTATGGGGTATATCTGATTCTTGCGGCAATACTCTATCTCTCTTTTTGCCTCCTGCATGCCCTCTCCTGCCACGATGCGTTCAGCAACATCCTTGCGTAGCTTGGCATCGTTTATAAGCGCGTTTAGCGGTGCACTAAATATAGCCTCGGCAGAGCCGAAGTGGTCTATAAGGTGGACAATACCGCGACTACCAAGTCCGCGTATAAAGAGTAGAGCGAGATCTTCTATTACCATACCTCCATAATTTTTTGTAAAGATATGCAAAATTATCGTATGGTGACTATGTGTGGGGCAAAATTACTTGCCTAAGGGTGTGATATGCTTTGTTACGGCGAGCGTAGCGATGGATATGCGGCAGTCGGGAATGGTTTGCGTCACCTCCTTTAGGAATGTGGTGAGCGTAGCACCCGAGGTGAGCACGTCGTCGACAACGAGGATGTGTTTACCTCGCAGCCTCTCGGGGTGTACGATGTGAAATAGTTTGTCGACATTCTCCCAGCGGTCGCGTGCGCCGCGGCGTGCCTGTGAAGGGTTGTTGCGTATGCGTCGCGTGGCGCGGGTGTCAACCTTTGCGCCGAGGCTCTTTGCTATGCCCTCGGCAAGGTATGTCGATTGGTTGTAGCCGCGCTTCAAAATCTTAATGTAGTGGAGTGGTATGGGGATTACGAGGTCTACATCGTCGTATAGCCCCGAGGCCTTAAGCTCGGCGCCATACCAGCGCCCCATGTTGTAGGCAATCTGCCACTCGCCACTATACTTGAAGCGGTGTATCATGGTGCGCCATAGGCTGTCGCCAGCATAGAAGATGAAGGATGAGCCCTGCTCAATCGGTACAAGACCTGCAAACTTCTCCTTAACGGGGTTTTCCTCCTTGAGCCAGTAGTTGGTAAGGGGTATGTCGTAGCGGCACTTTATGCAGATGCCGTGCATGGCGTCATCTACATGCTCGCCACACACCATGCACTCTTGGGCAAAGAGCAGTGAGCGCATAGCTCGATATGCACTATAGAGCATCGACATCTACAGAAATTTTTACACTCTTATATTTGGGGTCGCCCTCCATGGTGGCTATGGCCTCGCGTAGGAGTGTGCGTGCGCGCTGCATAGATGCTCCCGCCTCTATTTTTAGGAGTATCTCGGCGCGGTGCTCGCCGCGTAGCATCTCCAGCGCAGCGGATACGGGACCCATCACCCTTGCACCAAACTTTTTGCGCATAACCATGGCGAGGGCGTGCACCGCATGGTGCAGTAGGTTGTAATCCTCGTGACGCATAAGCAGACGTATGAGGTGTGAGTAGGGTGGGTAGCCGAATGCCTTGCGCTCGGCAAGTTCGCTATTTGCCATGGCGTGGTAGTCGCCCGAGGCCACGAAGCGTATTACGGGGTGCTTGGGTTGCGATGTCTGTATCACCACACGGCCACGGTCGTTGCGCCTACCGGCACGTCCCGCCACCTGCATCATAAGCTGAAAGGCGCGCTCCGAGGCGCGGAAGTCGGGCATGGTCAGCAAATTGTCAGCGTTGAGTATACCCACAGTGGTGACGCCCCCAAAGTCAAAACCTTTAGTTAGAATCTGTGTGCCTACGAGGATGTCCGCTTCGCCACTATCGAAGCGTGTCACGATACGCTTGAATGCGCGCTCCGAGGTCGAGGTATCGCCATCGAGGCGCTCGATGCGTGCCTCGGGCATGAGGCGCGAAATCTCCTCGGCAACCTTCTCCGTGCCGAAGCCCATGAGTGCCATATCCTGCACCTCGCAGTTGGGGCACATCTTGGGTGCGGGCATGTTGTAGCCGCAGTAGTGGCACTCCATGCGGTCGGTGGCCTTGTGGCGTGTGAGGGTTACGTTGCAGTGGGGGCAGCGTGGCGAGTAACCACAGGTGCGACACTGTACATATGGTGAGTAGCCACGGCGATTCTGGAAGAGTATGGCCTGCTCCCCCGCACTCAGCGAGCGGTTTATATTCTGCAACAACTCGAGGTTGAAGTGTGTCTTGCGCTCGTTGCGCTTCACGGCGCGTATGGTGTCCGAGACTATGATTTCGGGCAATACGGCCTCACCCCAGCGCTCGGTAAGTTCTATGTAGGCATACTTGCCCGTAGTGGCGTTGTAGAGGCTCTCCAGGGAGGGTGTGGCGCTTCCGAGCACCACCTTTGCCCCATATATGCGGCTCATGACAACGGCCATGTCGCGTGCGTTGTAGCGAGGCGAGGGGTCTGTTTGCTTGTAGTTTGCATCGTGCTCCTCATCCACAACGATAAGGCCTGGACGCTTCATCGGTAGGAATATCGCTGAGCGCACGCCTACGATGAGTTCGCCACCCGCGGAGGATGCAAGGCGTAGGAATGTCTCGCCTCGACGCAGTGGCGTAAGGCGAGAGTGATATGTCGTGGTGCGACCCTCGAAGATGCGCTCGAGGCGTTCGACAAGCTGCGAGGTTATGACAATTTCGGGGACAAGTACAAGGGCATCGCGACCCTCGGCGAGGGTGTTGGCGATAAGGTGTATGTATATCTCGGTCTTGCCCGAGCCCGTAACGCCATGCAGGAGTGCCACTTTATTGTTGCGGTGGCCCTCATCTATGGCATCCAAGGCGCGCTGCTGAGCCTCGGAGAGCGTGGGTAGTAGAAAATCTTTTTTGTCGTGCGTAGCCTCTACGGGGGCTTCGCGCATCTCGATGAGGCCTCGGCGTTTGAGGTCGGTGATATGCACCGTCTCGGCATCTACAAGGCGGCGTGGCACGAAACCGTCGGCGCTCCTGCGCTCCATGGCGAGGGCGGCAATGCGGTCCATCGTCTCGGTGCGGCGTGGTGCCTTGCGCTGATGTTTTGTGACGTATGCTGCGAGTGCCTCCTCAGTGCGTAGCTCCTTTGCGAGGGCTACAAATGTCTCGGTGGGTGGTGCAATGCTACGCTCGTCGAGTTCCGTGAGTGTAGTAGCTGAGGGTTTTGCCAAGGCGGGGAGTGCCACACGCATAACCTCGCCTATGGTGCACATGTAGTACTCTGCAATCCACTCCCAGAGGCGTTGTGCCTCGGGTGTTACCAGAGGTGTGGAGTATAGGCGTTTAAGGATGGGTTTGATGCGTGGGTATTCGGGTCTCTGGGCGGAGAGGCTCCAGACGATACCCGTATAATAACGACTGCTGCCAAACTGTACGACTACGGCGTCTCCTATGCCCACACCCAATGCTTCATCCACCGAGAAGATGTACATTGGCTGTGCCAGCGGAAGAACTACCTGTGCGTAAAGCATGGCAGCAGTGTTTTAATAGATGTTTATAATACTTCTTTCTGGGGATGAATAATTTTACCCCCCGTACTATTTATTGCTCTATTAGAGCTTGTTCAAAGCGTCGAAGCCCTGGCCGTATACGCCCATTACTGAGCCAACGGTGATAAATGCCTTGGGATCCTCCTCGCGTACGAACTTCAAAATGGTAGATGTGTCGCGCTTGCGGCAAACAACCATAACGGCCTTTGATGGAGTCTTAGAGTATGAACCCATAGCGTCGATAAGTGTAGCACCACGATTTGCCTTTGTCATAATCATGTTTGCCATGCTCTCGTAGTCTTTACAGAAGATAAGAATCTGGTTAGACTGCTGGTTACCAGACTGTACCAAATCAACAGTGTAGCCAATAACTGCAATCATCAAGAAACCATAAATCATACGAGCAAACGAGTCTGCAGAGAGAGGTGGAATAGTGATATTCTTCCAAATAGGACCCTCGCCCTTTCCTGGGTGAAGCTTTGCATTGTTAGGATCAGCAGGCACCTCTGTAGTAGTCTCAATTGTCTCTGCAGTATTCTCTGCAATTACAGCGGTCTCAGTCTCTGCAGCAGTATCGTTAAACTCTAATGCATCCTCTGTAACTGTCTCTGTCTCTGCATTGGCAACTATTGTGGTTCGCTTAGTACCGTCTACATTCCAATTATTGTCGTCTAACCATTTCTCGGTTGGTACCATCGACACGCTTGTAGAGAGGAAGAGTGAGCCGATAAGGATACCGCAGTCGGTCATAAGCAATACCTTACCATAGCTTACGGTGCGGAACTTGTTGATAATCATTGCAACGATATCTGTACCACCAGTTGAGCCACCCTGCATGAATGACACTGCGATACCAACACCGCAAGATGCAGCACCCATAGCAACCAAGAGGATACGCCATGAGTCAACACCCTCCACTATTTTTACCATAGTGTCGGCTGGAAGAATGCTTACGAGGTTGAACATCACTGACATCATTAAGATACAGTACAAAGTCTTGATACCGAACTTCCAACCTACAATCATAACACCAAGGATAAGAAGGATGCAGTTGATGATGAAAATCAAGTTACCGATGGTGAAGATGTTCTCTGTGAGCGAAAATGGAAGAATGGCGTTGATAAGTGTAGCCAAACCTGCGGCACCACCACCCATACCACCAGCGGGAAGTACGCACATCTGCCAGCCGAAGGCGTAGCAGAACATACCAAAGGTCATCAAAAGATACTCCTTGATGCCAACAAGAATCGAACGAGAAGAGATTTTTACACCCATATCAATTCAGAATTTAGTAAAAATAAGGCTAATAGTTTATAAACTAATAATAATATGTATTGTCAAATTTGGGCGCAAATGTACAAACTTTCGCCCAAATTGTGCAATTTTTAGAGGTTATTTTATGGGGCCTCCTGCAAATAGTTGTGTTTTAACCATTTGCAAGAGTCCCTAATTAGTCATGATGCATTAGTACCAAACCGCCTTGTTTGTGCCCATGTTGAACTTGAGCGTGCCACCAGCGACAATCTCCTCGTGGGTGATGTAGTAGCGGTCGAGAGCCTTGCCATTGAGCTCCACGCTCTGAACATAGCGGTTCTCTTCGCTATAGCCAACACGCTCTATGCGGAAGATGCCACCCTCGACATCAATCTCTGCAGCGTCAACCATTGGCACACCCAAGACATACTGCTTAGATGCGGGCTCTACGGGGTAGAAGCCGAGTGTTGTCATGATGTACCATGCCGACATCTGACCCACATCCTCGTTACCCGAGAGGCCGTCAACCTCGGTAGAGTACATCGTATCCATAACCTCGTACAAGCGATCGGCAGCCTTCCATGGCTCACCCAACATGGTGTAGAAGTAGATGATGTGGTGGCTGGGCTCATTGCCATGTACATACTGGCCAATAAGACCCGAAATATCTGGTGTTACATCCTCTCCCTCCATCTTTGTGTCGGCGGTGAAGAGCTCATCGAGGCGTGCGATGGTAGCCTCTCTGCCACCCATGAAGTACTGCAACATATCGAGGTCGTGGGGCACGAGCCAGAGGTATTGCCATGCGTTACCCTCGCAATACTCGTTTGCAATGCGCGATGCGTTGTAGGGGTTGAAGTCTGCGCGCCACTCACCCTTAGATGACTTGCCACGGATGAAGCCTGTCTCGGGGTCGTAGTAGTTTGTCCACGAGTGGCTACGTGTTGCGAGGTACTCGGCCTCCTCCTTACCGAGCTTCTCGGCTACGGTAGCTGCTGCTGCGTCGGCGATAGCAAACTCCATATCGTGAGCGATAGACTCACCCTGGAGGTCGTTAGGCATGTAGCCATACTCCTTGCGATACTTGCCACCACGCATATTGTGCATCGCAGAGCCGTAGATAGCCTCCCATGCGCGCTCAGCGTCGATGCCCTCGATATCCTTGGCTACGGCATCCGATACGGCGATGATACCAGGCGAGCCTACCATACAGCCATTGTCCCAGCCCCACAAGTGCCAGATGGGCAAGAAACCTTGCTCCTCGTAGATGTTAATCATGGTGTTGGTAACATCGTCCATAAGCTCGGGATGAGTGATGGTCATTAGAGGTAACTTTGCGCGGTAAGTGTCCCACAATGAGAATGTTGTATAGGTGTCGTGACCTGGGTCGGGGTGTACAACATTGTCGGCACCACGGTATGTGCGGTCTACGTCAGAGAACAACGATGGAGCAACATACATGTGGTACATGCCTGTATAGAATATCTCCTCTTGCTCCTCTGTAGCACCCTCGATGCGAATCTTCGAAATCTCGTTGTTCCATTTGTTATATGCCTCCTTGCGTGCTGTGTCGAAGTCGATGTTGGCAACCTCGGCGTTGAAGTTGAGCTCAGCACCCTCGGGGCTTGTTGATGAGAGGGCTACCTTTACGCCAATCTGCTCACCCGCTTTGGTGTCGAAGTGTATGCGATAGTAGAAGCCATACTCGCCAATGGGCTCGAACTCGGTGAAGGGCTTCGAGAACTCGATTACGAAGTATACCTTCTGGTTGTTTGACCAGCCCCAGCTGTGGCGGCGACCCACAACGCGGGTGTCGCTAACGGCCTCGGCGTAGAGCTCCTCGGGACGGTCGAAGCAGCCACCATGCACAAGGTCGAGGATGATAGCGGCATCCTCACCCTCGGGGAAGGTGTAGCGGTGTAAGCCACCACGCTCCGTTGCGGTCATCTCAGCAAGGATGTTGTAGCGTGTAAGGGGCACAGAGTAGTAGCCAGGCTCTACGACCTCCTGTGTGCGATCTGCCTCGCTCCAGAAGCCTGTAGAGTAGTCACCAAGGCGGCCACGACCATACTCCACCTCGCCCATAACGGGCATGAGTGTTACATCGAACAAGTCACCGCAGCCAGTACCTGAGAGGTGGGTGTGCGAGAAACCGATGACGCTATTCTCTGAGTCGTGGTAGCCAGAGCACCAGTCCCACTCCTGGGTGATGCTTGTAGGACCTACCTGTGTCATACCAAAGGGTACGTTAGCACCCACAAATACGTGACCATGGCCACCAGAGCCAATCTTTGGGTTTACCTTTGCCGCATAATCTGTAGTCGTTGTCTCGGTGTTCTCCGTTGCACAACCTACGATTGCCGCAAGCGCAAAAAGCGCGATGAGTAGTTTTGTTGTTTTCATGCTCTATTTAAGTTTTAGTTTCAATTCCTTTGCCTGTATGAGGTCGGCGTGCGATATGCGGTAGCCTGCGCACTTGCCGCCAAGTCGTATGTCCTTGATATAGTCGCCCTCACCCTCGGTGGTTATCACTATTGTGCCGTGCTGTGTGTCAATCTCTGCACGCTCGAAGCGGGGTGTGGTGATGGTGTAGTAGGGCTCTCCTGGGCAGTCGGGGTAGATGCCGAGCATCGAGAATACCGCCCATGTGGACATTGTGCCAGTGTCGTCGTTGCCAGGCAGGCCATCGGGCGTTGTGGTGTAGTTGGCGTTGAGGAGCTCTCTAACAAGACTCTGTGTGCGCCACTCCTCGCCCTTAACGCGGCTAAAGAGGTAGGGGTAGGCGATGTCGGGCTCGTTGGTGGGGTCGTAGTGGCCATTGTTGAATACCCACTGCAGCTTCTCCACGAAGCGCTTTGAGCCACCCATAGCTCTTATTAGACCCTCGATGTCGTGGGGCACGAAGAAGGTGTAGTTCCATGAGCTACCCTCGTGGAAACCTATAGTATTCGAGAAGTTAGCACCCGCCGCGGGGTCGAACTCTCCGACATAGTTGCCATCCATGCCTATGGGACGCATAGCGCCGTCAGCCTTCGAGTAGTAGTTGCGCCAGCCTGCGGCACGACGCTCCATCTCGCGGGCAAACTCCTCGTCGCCCATCTCGCGGGCAAAGGCGGCAAGGGCATTGTCTGCAACATAGTACTCCAAGGCGTGCGACACGGAGTTGTCACCCGACATATCCTGCGCAAAGATGCCCACAGGGATGTAGCTACGCTCGATGTATGGGTCGATGTCGGGGCGTATGGCGTTGTGCTTGCCCTCGGTTGTTGCCGAGCGCTTCATGGCCTCGTATGCTGCGTTGATGTCGAAATCGCGGAGACCCTTGAGGTAGCTATCCACGATTACGGGGATGGCGGGGTCGCCCTCCATGGTGAAGGTCTCGCGGCCGTAGAGCTCCCAGCGTGGCAACCAGCCCCACTCCTGGCTCATGGCAACCATCGAGCGTATCATATCTGTCTGCACCTCGGGGTAGACCAACGTAAGTAGCTGATGTACATTGCGGTAGGTATCCCAGAGTGAGAATACCGTATAGCGGTCGTAGCCCACAGCTACGCCCGTAGCACCCGACTCCATTGCGGGGTACTCGCCATTTACGTCGCTCACGATGTTGGGGTGGAGCAACGAGTGGTAGAGCGCGGTGTAGAAGATTGTGCGCTCCTCCTCTGTGCCACCCTCCACGCGAATGCGTCCGAGGGCCTCGTTCCACTTTGCCTTAGCAGCCTCGCGCACGCTGTCGAAGTCGCGCGTGCCGACCTCAGCATCGAGGTTGCGGCGTGCATTCTCCATAGAGACATACGATATGCCGACCTTGACAACGACCTCTGCGCCTGGGGCGAGGTTGCCGAGCTTGAAGATAGCACCTATATCGTCACCCATAATCTCGCGCGCGTAGTTTTTGTATAGTTTATACTCGCCGCTATCGCCCGACCATGCCGCCTCTATGCCCGTCATCTCGGGCTGCAGCTTCCAGTAGTTTATCTCCTCGGCGGGGTGCGAGATGCGCACGACGAAGTAGATAGGGAAGACGGCCTGATTGGTGTAGCAGAAGGTGCCCAAAAGGCGCATGCCCTCGACCTCGGTGTTGCTCACGCGGCGAAGCATCGCTCCCGACTCGTTTGAGAGTGCCGTGCCAAGGTCGACTATAATGTTAGCCTCGCCACCCTCGGTGAAGGTGTAGCGCTCTATGGATGCGCGCTCCGTGGCAGTTGCCTCGGCACGCACGGCGAACTGGTCGAAGGTTGTTGCGTAGTAGCCAGGTGTCGCCACCTCGTTGCTATATGTCGAGCCACGCTTTGTGCGGTCTGCCTCGGCTGTGCCCGTTGTCGCCATGGTGATTATAGCGCCCAACTCGGGGCAACCCACGCCACTCAAAGCGCCATGAGCAAAGCCCACGCTATACTTGTTGCGGATGTCGTAAGGCGTACTCCACCAGCGGTTATCCTTGTCGAAGCGGTTAAGCTCCGAGCCCGTCACATTAAATGGCACAGCCGCCATCATGCCGTGGGGCACAACAGCGCCAGGGTGCGTAGCCGAGTAGTCGGCAGTGCCGATAAAGGGGTCTACCCACTCGGTATAATCTCTCTCCTGTGCCGAGAGTGTCAGGCACGAGAGCATAAGTGCTATTATCGTAAGTCGTAGTTTCATAATTAATAATTATAGGCCGTTGATTGATACAGGTGTTATTTTACCCTTTATTACCATTAAGTAGCCACCTCCTGCGGCCATATCTACATCAATTTGGTAGTCGGAATATGTTTTGAATTTAGTGAAGTCGATCGAGATATGCTGATAGTCTGTGCCATCCTCCTCGGCACGAGCACCATCAACGTATAAATCAATAGACTCATACTCTATGTTTATTGGGATGCACACTTTTACGCGTCTCGGCTCATTGCCATTGAGGCCTGCCTTATATGAGATGTCCTCTTGAATGTCGCAGTACGAACACTCTACATACTCGCCAATAGCACCATCGGTAATTTGGCGTTTTGTGCGCAACGCTGTGGGCATCGAAGCGATAAGGCGTGTGAACTCGGGCTCTTTCTCGTAGTTTGTGGGTGAGTCGCAGAGCATCGTAAGCGGTGCATCGTAGATAATGTACATCGCCAACTGATGACAGCGCGTACCCTGACTCATGGGGCGTGAGTAGTCGGGGTAGTAGTGACCCTTTGCGCCATTGCGCATAGCACCCTGCGTGTAGTCCATAGGGCCCGCAGCACCACGGATAAAGGGGATGGTCACATCGTAGGTTATCTGGTCGTGCTCAGCGCCGAGCCACTTCATCGTCTCAAGACCATGTACACCCTCAAAATTGATAGCATTGGGGTAGGTTCTATTTAGTCCAGTAGGCTTGTAAACACCGTGATAATCAACAAGCATGTGGTATTTAGCCGCTATCTCCGCAAGGTCGTAGACAAACTCCACCATCTCTTGGTCGTCACGGTCGAGGAAGTCGACCTTCCAACCCTTAACGCCAAGCTCGGAGTAGTGTTTACACAAGCCCTCGATGTCGCGGTTGAGTGCCCAGTAGCCTGCCCAGAGTATGATGCCCACATTGCGCTCGGCAGCATAATCTACGAGCTCTTTAATATCAATTTCGGGTACTACCTTCATTAGGTCTGCTTTGCCCTTAACACTCCAGCCCTCGTCAAGAATAACATACTCGATGCCGTAGCGCGAGGCGAAGTCTATATAATACTTATATGTATCGTTGTTAATGCCAGGCTCGAAATTAACGCCCTCGAGACCCCAGTCGTTCCACCACTCCCAGGCCACCTTGCCAGGCTTAATCCATGAGGTATCCTCCAAGCGGCACTCGTCAGCAAGCTCCCATACAAGGTCGTTATTCGCCAATTCGCAATCCTCTTCGCCAATAGCCACCACTCGCCAAGGGAATGAGCGAGAGCCGTGGCACTCTGCAATATAGTCGTGGCGCGACTTTACCATGCCTTGCAACATGTTGTAGCCACCTTGCTCCACCTCCTTGGGGCGTGGTGCAAACTCGGTGTCGAGGACTCCATCGCTATCCCTATTTGATAGGAACATACCTGGATAATCTTCGAGGTTAGACTCTGATATCCATAATTTTAGGTCGTTGCGTTCAACAACTATTGGCGCAAATATCAAGCGTCGCCAGTCTATATCCTTGAGGGCTGTGTAGGTGTAGGTATTCTCGAATGATGTCTCAAACTGCGTTGCGTAGTCCGATGTCGCATCTGGGCGGAAGTTGACGTATGGAATCCACGCATTATCCTCGCCATCGAATGAGAACTCGGCCAACTCATCTATAATTAAATAGTCGCCCTCGATGTTTGAGATAAAGCGGTAGGCAACACCATCGACATGTGAAAGAAGCTCGACACTGTAGTCTCCAAAGTTTATAATAGCACCGTTGTACTTTTCACCATCAATACGCTCTACTTCGGCACTCTCAATGCCCTCGCCCCACACTCCGCGGTCTGTTGTCATGCTAAGACGTGAAGGTGCAATAACCTCCTCGTAGCCTGAATGCACATTAACACGATATACCGACCAGCGCAACGTGCCATCGCTCCAGTCAAGAATAATGCGGTTTGACAACCAAGGGTAAAGGTAGCAGTCGACCTGCACACTTCTCTCTTGGCCATGGGCAAAACCTACGGAAAATAGTAATAGTGTAAATATGATAAAAAGTTTTCTCATAACCGATTGTGCCTTAGATGATTACCTCTTTTCAGCAGTTGATAGTAGTCCGCATGCCGCCTCGATGTCCTCGCCACGCGATGCACGCAGAGTGGTCTGTATGCCGCGCTTGGTTAGCGTGTCGCGGAACTCGATAATCTTCTCAAGGTCGGGAGAGAAGAATGGCGAGTCGGGAATCTTGTGGAAGCGGATAAGGTTGATGCGACACTTGATGCCGTCGAGTAGGCGCGAGAGCTCCTTGATATGGCGGAACGAGCAGTTCATTCCCTCCAAGACGATATACTCGAACGAGACGCGGCGCTGGTGCGTAAAGTCGTAGCGACGCAAGATGTCGCACACCTCCTTAATAGAGTATGCGTTCTCGATGGGCATAATCTCCTTGCGCTCCTCGGGGAAGGGGTTGTGCAGTGAGACTGCAATATGTACCTTCGACTCATCGAGTAGGCGGGGGAGTGTCTTGGCAACGCCCGCAGTAGAGACGGTGATGCGCGTAGGTGACCACGCCATGCCCCACTCCGAGGTGAGGATGTCGAGCGTGCGCATAAGGTTGTCGATGTTGTCGAGGGGCTCGCCCATGCCCATAAATACAAGGTTGGTGAGCTTGTCGCGCTCGGGAATGGAGAGAATCTGGTTTATAATCTCCGTAGCGGGGAGGTGGTGTCTAAAGCCCATGCGACCCGTAGCGCAGAATTTACAACCCATTTTGCAACCCGCCTGCGACGATACGCAGAGCGTCATACGCTCGCCATCGGGGATAAGGGCGGACTCTATGTACTCGCCCTCCGAGGTGGCGAAGAGATACTTCTTGGTGCCGTCGGCGGATGTTGACACTTTGAGGGGTGCGGAGAGGCCGAGCTGGCAACGCTCCTTGAGGCGCTCACGAGCTACTTTCGACAGGTTTGTCATGCCGTCGATGTCTGTCACGAAGCGCGTATATAGCCATCCTGCAATCTGCTTGGCAGCAAACTGCGGAAGCTCAAGTTCCTTACACAGAGCCTTTAACTCCTCAAGAGAGGAGCCATAGAGGCAGGGCTTTGTATTCTTTGTCATGGGTTTTCAACTACTTTACCGACTACAAAATTAATAAAAAAACCGAAATAGTGAAACATGACAATGCAAATGTCTATAAAATAGGGTCATATAGCGGGTTTAGATATACTCTTGCTATATGACCCATGCAGTCTATTTGGGTATCTCTATGGCCGTGCATCACTCCTTATGAATATAATACAGAATCTTATATCCGTTGAATGCTGCACATCCAATTATTGTTGCATTATCCGGGGAATATATATGGTTTAGTCTGCTTGTATATGGTTGTTTTTTGCGAAGTGATGCTCATGCTTTCTCTGGGGAGTGAGGTAGTTGAAATTGCATCACCACTATAAATTTGATAAAAAATAGTATTTTTTTCTGTTCAAAATGATTTTTTTTCGAATTTTATGTATATCTTTGCGTAGTGTAGTGTGCACATTGTGCGCGTGCATTTCACCCGTCGTGGCGATTTATAGCCTCGACAATGGCGTAAGTAATTAAAAACTAAAAAAATATAATTACATGGAAGTAAAAAAATCTCCACACGTTAACCTTCAATCGTACAGACTTTTGTTCTTGCTTGTGGGTTTAGCGATTGCATTGGGTGCTGTTGGCATCGCATTTATGTCTTCATCAGAGGTAAACAATGGCGAGTATACTCCTCCAAAACCTGAGACAACTGAGGTAGAGCAGATTGACAACACTCGTCAGGATATGCCAGAGCCCGAGGTGCAGCCCCAGAAGGCACAGGCACAGGTGGTAACAGATGTGCTTAACATCGTGTCTAACGATCAGAAGATCGAGACAAATATCGTCTTTACTGATGACGCAGATGATTTCGACGACTTCGATATCGTAATCGAGGAGAAGGAGGAGGAGATCGAGGAGGAGGAGATCTTCGTAACCGTAGAGGAGATGCCTACATTCCAGGGTGGTGGTCTTCCAGAGTTCCGTAACTGGGTTCAGTCACACGTAAAGTATCCTCAGATTGCTCTTGAGAATGGTATCCAGGGTAACGTGGTTGTACAGTTCGTTGTAGGCCCCGATGGCAAGATGTCAAACTTCCGAGTGCTTCAGTCTCCCGATAAGACCCTTTCGGATGCTACAATCGCAGTACTCGAGGAGGCTAACAAGCTTAAGAAGGGCTGGAAGCCTGGTAAGCAGCGTGGTAAGGCTGTAAAGGTATCATTCACATTGCCCGTAAGGTTCGCTATCCAGAACTAACGAGAATCGTTGAAAATGTAACACAAGTAACGCACGAACGGGTATGTTGTCGTGCGTTACTTATTATATATAAGGTATAGATAATAGATGAAAGAGGATAAGGTAAGTATAAAGCAGCGCCGTGAGGAGCCATTGCCCACTGTCGAGGAGCGCGAGACGCGAGCGGTGCTCGTTGCCGTAATTCGCGATAGCCAAAACCCCGCTACGGCGGTGGAGTATCTCGATGAGTTGGAGTTCTTGGCCGAGACTGCAAACATAAAGTCGGTGAAGCGCTTCACGCAGCGTCTGCCACAGCCACTATCAAAGATATATGTAGGCCCTGGTAAACTTGAAGAGATTGCCGAGTGGTGCAAAGAGAATGAGATTGACGTGGCAATATTTGATGACGAACTCTCGCCAGCGCAGACACGCAACATTGAGCAGGTCATGCCCTGCCGCATCATGGACCGTACGCGCTTGATTCTCGACATCTTCATGTCGCGAGCGCAGACAGCATACGCAAAGACACAGGTTGAGTTGGCTCAGCATGAGTATATGTTGCCACGCCTTGCAGGTATGTGGACGCACCTTGAGCGTCAGCGTGGTGGTACAGGTACGCGTGGTGGTGCTGGTGAGCGCGAGATTGAGACCGACCGCCGTATTGTGCGCAACCGCATATCGAAACTCAAGGAGGACCTCAAAAAGATTGACCGTCAGATGGCTGTGCAGCGCTCCAATCGTGGACAGATGGTGCGCGTGGCGTTGGTGGGATATACCAATGTGGGTAAGTCAACGCTGATGAACCTGCTCTCTAAGAGTGAGGTGTTTGCTGAGAATAAACTCTTTGCGACACTCGATACTACGGTGCGTAAGGTTGTCTTTGATAACCTTCCCTTCTTGATGTCCGATACCGTAGGCTTCATTCGTAAGCTCCCCACTGAGCTTATAGAGTCGTTTAAATCTACGTTGGATGAGGTGCGTGAGGCAGACTTGTTGCTCCATGTTGTAGATATTTCGCACCCAGGCTTCGAGGACCAGATTGCTGTTGTTAAGCAGACGCTTGCAGATATTGGTGCGGGTGATAAGCCTACGTTCTTGGTCTTCAATAAGATTGATGCCTACACATACACGCCCAAGGAGGAGGATGACCTCACCCCCGCAACGAAGGAGAATATGTCGCTCGATGACCTCAAGAAGAGCTGGATAGCAAAGGCTAACACGCCATGTATCTTTATCTCGGCGCGCGATAAGGTGGGAGTTGACAAGCTTCGCTCTGACCTCTACGGCATGGTGCGCGAGATACACGCAGGACGCTACCCATTTAACAACTTCTTATACTAAAGCATTAATTATTAATAAGATATAGTTATGGTAAAGATATTGAACCAGGAGAACTCTATACTCAATAGATTCCTCTCGCAGATGCGCGATAAGAGTGTGCAGAAGGATTCGATGCGCTTCCGTCGTAATATGGAGCGTGCGGGTGAGATTATGGCATATGAGATATCAAAGAACCTAAAATATAAGACGCGCATGGTGGAGACGCCCCTTGGCGTTGCGGCTGTGGAGGAGATTTCGGATAAGATTGTGGTAGCTACCATCCTGCGTGCGGGATTGCCCTTCCACCAGGGTTTCCTCAACTACTTCGATAATGCTGAGAGTGGCTTCGTGTCGGCATATCGCAAGAGTCGCCCCGATGGTTCGTTTATCGTCGATGTTGAGTACGTCTCGACATCTTCGCTCTCGGGTAAGACACTTATCTTGGTAGACCCCATGCTTGCTACGGGAACATCGTTGATGCTCGTCTACGACGCTCTTATACGTCGTGCTGGTGAGCCTGACCATACACATTTCGCTGCGGTATTTGCCTCGGAGCAGGGTGTGGACTATGTTAAGCGTCACTGCAACTCGGAGAAGTGCACATTGTGGTGCGCTGCTGTAGATCAGGAGCTTACATCTAAGTCGTACATCGTGCCAGGCATTGGCGATGCTGGCGACTTGGCATATGGTGAGAAGCTTTAATATATTTACATGTATGGTGTTATGAGGAGAATTTTACTTTTGATATCAATCTTTGTTGCTCTGCCTGTTGCTTTGTCTGCTCAGTGGACACATTGGGTGCATTTGCCAGGTGATGATGGTGTGTACAGAGCGAATTGTGGATATATCGATAGGGCGACCAACTTTGAGCGTCACAGATTGGTGGGTGATGTGAAGAGTGTCGTAGCGAAGTGTAATGGTGAGGAGGTGAGCTATGAGTTCAACCGCGAGGGTGATGCTACTCATATCGTATTCCGCAATGTAGATGGCAATGTTGTTACCTCATTAACCAGTGAGTATACCTATGATGATGCCGGTCGACGCATATTTTCATACGATATGGATGAGTCGGGACTTTTTATACAATGTTTCGATGAGCGTGGAGAGGTTATAGCCTTTGACTTCTCCGAAGATGGTTGTCGTGAGTCTCTTTTGGCAGAGAGTAATAGGAGGGGGATGCTCTCTGCGATATATCTCTGCGATAATGGCTACCTTACCGATGATAGGTACTACTTCAACTACCTCTATGATGCTGATGGCAATGTCATGAGTCGTTCGATTACAGGTTGTGGTGATTGTGTCACGCTTTACGATTATGATGATGAGAGTCGACTTAGGATGGTCACGCATATGGATAAGGGTCAAAATTGGATTGTGACCCAGGTCTTGAGGTATGATGAGTATGGTAATTTGGTTAGGAAGGAGTACATGCATGATACCAATATGGTATATAGTCTCGATATTAAGTATAGCGCTCCTGATAGGGTAGAGCGTGTTGTGCGTACCAAAGGCTATGATGTGGACTATGTTGAGGAGTATACCTATAATGAGGATGGTACATATCTCGTTGTAATGCGTTATAACGGTAATAATGAGTTTGTTCGCCGCGTGGAAATGGAGCTTGACAGCATGGGTAATGTTACGAAGATGGTAACTACACCAGGCGGTTATTCGGCGATAGATGTGGTGACATTCGACATAGAGTACTACGAGTAGTGCTATTCATATACGATTGAGGGATGCAGCTGTGCTGTGTCCCTTTTTTGTGTTTTGTCTTTGGAAATCTCTATAAAGAGAGAAAAATATTTCGCTGTTTGAAAAATTTTGCTTAACTTTGAAGATGCGAAATAGTGCATAACAAATTTAGATCACAAACCTAAAAACTATACTAATATGAGAAAACTACTTCTCGGTGACGAGGCTATTGCACAGGCCGCTATCGACTCTGGTCTATCGGGTGTCTACGCTTACCCCGGAACGCCTTCAACCGAAATTACAGAATTTATTCAGCTCCGCGAGGAGAAGCGCGGTGATGCAGAGAACAAGATCTGCTGCCGCTGGGCTACTAACGAGAAGACCGCTATGGAGGGTGCTCTCGGTATGTCGTACATGGGCAAGCGTGCTCTGGTGTGCATGAAGCACGTCGGTATGAACGTTGCTGCCGACCCATTCGTAAACTCTGCTATGACAGGCGTTAATGGTGGTTTGGTTGTAGTCGCTGCTGACGACCCATCTATGCACTCATCACAGAACGAGCAGGACTCACGCTTCTATGGTAAGTTCGCCATGATGCCTATCTTCGAGCCCTCGAACCAGCAGGAGGCTTACGACATGACACGCGCAGCATTCGAGCTCTCGGAGGCTGTTAAGTTGCCCGTGTTGATGCGCGTAACAACCCGCATGGCACACTCTCGCGCCGTGGTTAACGTAACTGAGGAGCCACGCAAGCAGAACGAGATTAACCGTCCTGAGGATGTGCGCACATGGATTTTGTTGCCCGCATTCGCAAAGAAGCGCTATGTGCAGCTCTTGGCTCAGCAGGATGACCTTATGAAGGCATCCTTGGAGTCGAAGTACAACTGCTACCGCAAGGGTACTAACCCCGAGCTTGGCGTAATCTGCACAGGTATCGCATACAACTACTACATGGAGAACGCTGCAAACTGCGAGGAGCGTAGCGTGCTTAAGGTTGCACAGTATCCATTGCCCGTGGAGCTTATCGAGAAGATGGTTGCTGATGGCGCAAAGGAGATTCTCGTTATGGAGGAGGGTCAGCCCGTTGTTGAGGAGATGGTACGCGCTATTGTGCCCTCTACAGTGGCAGTTAAGGGCCGCTTGACAGGTGACCTCCCACGCGTTGGCGAGCTCAACCCCGACAGCGTACGCAAGTCGTTGGGTATGGAGGCTTTGGAGAACCTCGAGGCAGACGATATCGTTGTAGCACGTCCACCCGCATTGTGCCAGGGTTGCGGTCACCGCGATATGTACAAGGCGTTGAACGAGGTTGCTGCGGAGTATGAGAATCCCCGCATCTTCGGTGATATCGGCTGCTACACACTCGGCGCATTGCCCCCATTCCAGGCATTGCACGCCTGCGTAGAGATGGGTGCTTCAATCACCATGGCTAAGGGTGCTGCTGACGCAGGTCAGTTCCCCGCATTCGCAGTTATCGGCGACTCTACATTCACTCACTCAGGTATGACAGGTTTGTTGGACTGCGTTAACTCTAACGCAAATGTTGTTGTCGTAATCTCGGATAACCTCACAACAGGTATGACAGGTGGTCAGGACTCTGCAGGTACAGGTAAACTTGAGGATATCTGCCGTGGTGTAGGCGTTAAGCCCGAGCACGTACGCGTTGTGGTGCCCCTACCAAAGAACATGGAGGAGATTAAGACAATCTTGCGCGAGGAGATTGAGTACAATGGTGTATCAGTCATCATCCCACGCCGCGAGTGTATCCAGACAGCTAAGCGTCACGCCAAGGCACGCGCTGCAGCTGCTGCAAAGAAGGAGTAAGTCCGCTAATGCTAACATATAACTAAGAAACAATTATGAAGAAAGATATCATTTTGGCAGGCGTCGGCGGACAGGGTATTCTGTCGATTGCTACGGTCATCGGCGAGGCTGCCATGGCCGAGGGTTGGAACATCAAGCAGGCTGAGGTTCACGGTATGAGCCAGCGTGGTGGCGATGTGCAGAGTAACTTGCGTCTCTCTACAGAGCCCATCGCATCTGACCTCATCGCTAAGGGTGGTGCCGACATCATCATCTCTTTGGAGCCTATGGAGGCGTTGCGCTACTTGCAGTACTTGAAGAAGGATGGCTGGGTAGTGACATCAAACGTCCCCTTCATCAATATCCCTAACTACCCCGCAGAGGAGGAACTCAACGCTCACCTCGCGGCTTTGCCACACTGCGTGTCACTCAACGTTGAGGAGTTGGCTAAGGAGGCGGGTGCGCCCCTTCAGGCGGCAAACATGGTACTCTTGGGTGCTGCTATCCCCATGCTCGACATAGAGTATGAGAAGATTGAGGCAGGTATACGTCGCATCTTCGCTCGTAAGGGTGAGGAGGTTATCGAGAAGAACCTTGCTGCAGTACGTGCCGGTTATGAAAACTCAATTAAGAAGTAATAGCATGGATAGACCATTAGATAAGCAGACCGTCGACAACATCTGTATCGCCAACGGTCTCCGCAACGCCAAGGAGCTTGGCGCGGCATCTATCCGTCAGTTCGTTAGCGTCGTTAAGGATATCGAGGCTAAGATGGGTGTGGAGTACATCCGCATGGAGATTGGTGAGCCAGGTCTTCCCGCCGAGCAGATTGGTATCGAGGCGGAGCACGAGGCGTTGCTCGCAGGTGTGGCTTCTAAGTACCCCCTTATCACAGGTATCGAGCCCCTCACAAAGGAGGCATCGCGCTTCATCAAGGCCTTCATCAACCTTGACATCCCTCCCGTGTGCATCGTGCCTACGGTAGGTTCTATGCAGGGTGCTTTCGCTACGTTCATGGCACTCAGCCAGATGCGTAAGGACCGCGACACCATCCTCTTCATCGACCCAGGCTTCCCTGTGCAGAAGGCGCAGTGCAAAGTTCAGGGTATTCGCTTCGAGTCGTTCGATGTTATCGACTACCGCGGCAAGAAGCTTGAGGAGAAGCTTGAGGAGGTGCTCTCATCGGGTCGCATCAGCGGTATGATATACTCTAACCCCAACAACCCAACATGGATGTGCCTCAACGAGGAGGAGTTGGAGATTATCGGTCGCATGGCTACTAAGTACGATGTTATCGTTGTCGAGGACTTGGCATACCTCAACATGGACTTCCGCGAGGATCGCTCGAAGCCCTTCGAGGCGCCATACCAGCCCTCTGTAGCGCGCTATACAAACAACTGCTTGCACCTCTTGTCAGGCTCGAAGATGTTCTCATACGCAGGTCAGCGTATCGCCATCGTGGCTATGAACCCCGCACTCGCGGAGCGTTGCTATGAGGCTTTCGCTGAGAAGTATGGCAACGATGGTGAGTTCCGCCGTAACTTCATCTTCAACATCCTCTACGTGTTGTCGTCGGGTGTTCCCCACTCTGCGCAGTACGCCCTCGCTGCTATGTTCCGTGCAGCGTCGGATGGTCGTCTCAATTATGTTGAGCACACACGCGAGTATGCACGCCGCGCGCAGAAGGTTAAGGAGATTATGGTTAAGAACGGCTTCCACATCGTCTACGACAAGGACTGCGATCAGGATGTTTCGGACGGCTTCTTCTTCACCTTTGGCTACAAGGATATGACAGGCGAGCAGCTCATCAACAAGCTCATCTACTACGGTATCTCGGCTATCACCCTCGCTCCTACGGGTAGTTCGCGTCAGGGCTTGCGTGGTTGCGTGTCGATGATTTCGGACTACCAGTATGACGAGTTGGATAAGCGTCTTCGCTTGTTCAGTCAAGACTATTAGGATTTTGAATAGCAGGTTGCTATACAATTTCTTGGAAAGTAAATGTTAAATAAGGTAGGGCTGCCCCCAACAAGGACAGCCCTTTTCAAAGAATAGTGCGTATGAATTTAGTAAGTGCGGCTGAGGCCGTCAAGCTTATCAAGTCGGGCGACTCGGTATATATCCAGGGCTCGACATCTATCCCCGAGGTCTTGGTGCAGGCGATGACCGACCGCGCACCAGAGCTTCGTGGCGTAAAGGTGTACACAGCATTCGCTATCGGTCGCTTCGATGCCCCCTATGCTAAGGCGGAGTTCCGCGACTCTTTCGAGCCACTCAGCTTCTTCGTGGCTAACAACCTCCGCAACGCCATCAACTCGGGCGTGGCGCAGACAATTCCCGCATTCTTGGGCGAGATTCCATTCCTCTTCCGTTCAGGTCAGGTGCCCCTCGATGTTACGCTCTTGAATGTCTCGGAGCCCGATGAGGAGGGCTACTGCTCGTATGGTGTATCTGCCGACCTCGCATTCTCAGCTGTGGAGTGCTCAAAGGTAATCATCGCGCAGGTAAACAAGTATATGCCTCGCACCTTTGGTGACCCCGTAATCCATGTCTCGAAGATTGATGCCATGGTGCGCGGTGATGAGCCCCTCGTTGAGGTGCCCACCGTTGTGCCCAACGCCGTGGAGCGTGCTATCGGTAACTACATCGCAGGCGAGATTCCTGATGGTGCAACATTGCAGATTGGCGTGGGTGGTATTCCCAACGCTGTGCTCGATGCACTCCAGGGCCACAAGCACCTCGGCCTCCACACCGAGGCGATGACCGACGGCGTGGTGCCCCTCATCCAGAAGGGTATCATCGACAACTCTCTCAAGAAGATTTACCCTGGTAAGTCTGTGGCGTGCCTCTGCCTCGGTAGCCAGCGCCTCTACGACTACCTCGATGGTAACCGAGATGTCGTTATCCGCGATGTGGCATGGACAAACGACCCACAGAACATCCGTCAGAACCCCAAGGTTATGGCTGTGAACTCGGCTATCGAGATTGACCTTACGGGTCAGATTTGCGCTGACTCTATCGGCGAGCGCATCTTCTCGGGCGTGGGTGGTCAGCACGACTTCATGTATGGTGGCGCTCTCTCGGAGGGTGGTAAGTGCTTCATTGCCCTTCCATCAATCACCTCGAAGGGTCAGTCTAAGATTGTGCCTACACTAACCAAGGGCGCAGGTGTTGTGACTACACGCTTCCAGGCGCAGTATATCGCTACCGAGCACGGTATCGTCTACCTACGCAACAAGTCACTCGCCGAGCGTGCGAAGCTCCTTATCTCTATCGCAGACCCCTCAGTGCGTGAGGACCTCGAGCGTGCTGCTGTGGAGCGTTTTGGTATTGGCTTCCTAAGATTACAGTAATAAGGCAGACATCTACTGCCGCTAACAAAAAGTGCCGTCAATGGGACGTACGCCAAAGTACTACCCATCGACGGCATTTTTGCCGAGCGTTGTATATGCAGCCTTCTTACAGCAATCTTTAATTTCTTGTGATAAGCCGCAATCTGCGGCACCAAACTTAGAGCCCCGAATGGGAAATACGTTTAGTATGTCCCATCCGAGGCTCTTTCATTTGGCACCACATCTCACGACTTCTGACAAGAAATTATGGTATCGGTGCTAATCAGCGTTTGCACGCGAGGGAGATTAAGGAGTTTAGGGCAGTCGATTTAGATACCTTAAAGTCTCTAAACTCCCTAAGTTCCTTAAATTCCTTAACCGATACAAAAAAGTCCACTCCTTTCGGGGTGGACTTTCTTCTTATGTTTGGTGAAGTCGTTACGCGAACAACTCTACATCCGATGCCTCCGAAGCATTGATATATGCCGCAGCCTCAGTAACCTTCTTCGCAGCGTACTTAACAAAAATCTTTGTGGGGTTCAAGTAATCTGCCTCGCACTCCGCAGCCTGACGCAACATGATGTGCGACATGATGATGTAACCCGCAATCTCCACGAGGCGGCGTGAGTGGAACTCCTTATATCCGTTTGCCTCCTTGTCGATAGCCTCAACGCGCGCAACAACCTGCTCGTAGACCTTACGTAACTCCACCAACTGCTCGCCCATAGCCTTTGTAGCCTCGGTGCGTGCGTTCTCCTCGTAGCGCATAATCTGCTCGAGGTAGGTGCCCTTAGTGACATGGTTGATAGCTGCAACAACCTGCAACTGTGTGGTACCCTCGTAGATGTTCATGATGCGGGCATCGCGGTACAAACGCTCGCAAGCGTAGTCCTTCATGTAGCCCGAGCCACCGTGAATCTGGATAGAGTCGTAAGCCACCTCGTTAGCATACTCACTTGCAAACATCTTTGCAAGAGGTGTGAAGCCATCTGCGAGGCGGTTGTAGAACTTCATCTCCTGGCGCTCCTCAGCCTCCAACGAACGGTCGTGAGAGATGTGTGTAAGCTGCTTGTAGATGTCGACGAAGCGTGCTGTCTCATAGAGCATTGCGCGTGATGCGAGGGTCTTGGCCTCCATGTTCTTAAGCATCTCGCGTACGGCAGCGAAGTTGATGATAGCCTTGCCGAACTGCTCGCGCTCCTTAGCATACTTCAAAGCCTCGCGGTAGGCTGCCTCGCACAAACCTGTAGACTGTGCAGCGATACCCAAGCGTGCGGCGTTCATCAACGACATGACATACTTGATGAGTCCCATCTTGCGGTCGCCAACCAACACTGCAGGGGCGTTGTTGAATACCAACTCACAGGTGGGTGAGCCCTTGATACCGAGCTTATTCTCGATGCGGCGCACCTTAACGCCACCATCGCGCTTGTCGTAGATAAGCATCGAAAGGCCTCGTGCATCCTTTGTGCCCTCCTCGGTACGAGCCAATACGAGCGAGATATCGCCATCACCATTGGTAATGAAGCGCTTACAGCCGTTCAAACGCCATACGCCAGCTGCCTCATCCCACGATGCCTTGAGCATAACGGCACCAAGGTCGGAGCCTGCATCGGGCTCTGTGAGGTCCATGGCGCAGGTCTCGCCAGCAGATACGCGGGGCAAGAAGCGCTGCTTAATCTCCTCTGATGCGAACTCGTTGATGGTTTCGGCGCAATCCTGCAAGCCCCAGATGTTCTCGAAGCCAGCATCGGCGCGTGCTACCATCTCGTTAGCCATGGCGAAGCATGTTACAGGCATGTTCAAACCGTCATACTTGCGGGGAAGTGTCATGCCACCCAATCCTGCGGCGTTCAACGCCTCGATGTTGCGTACTGTGCCCGAAGCGTACTCCACGTGGTCGTTGACAACGCGGGGACCCTCATGGTCTACGCTCTCGGCATTCGCAGCGATAACCTCACCGCACACGTCACCCACAATCTCCAACACGCGGCGGTATGAGTCGAGAGCATCCTCCACATCCTGGGGTGCGTAGTCGTACTCCTTAGCGTCGGCAAAGTTGCGCTCCTTGAGCTCAATAATCCTCTTCATCAAGGGATGTGAGAGGTGATACTGCAAATCCTTATTATCTATATAAAAGTTAGCCATTGCTTCTCCTATTTTGAGTTCTGTTTGTAATACTTAATCATCTTGGGGATTACCTCCTCAACGCTACCTGTGATGGCGTAGTCGGCAATCTTGTTGATGGGGGCCTCGGGGTCGGTGTTGATTGACACAATCATTGCCGAACCGTCCATACCCGCGGTGTGCTGAATCTGTCCAGAGATGCCGCATGCGATGTAGAGCTTGGGGCGTACCGTAACACCTGTCTGGCCAATCTGGCGCTCATGCTCTGTGAAGCCTGCATCTACCGCAGCGCGCGATGCACCTACCTCACCACCAAGCACATTTGCCAACTCGTGTACGAGCTGGAATCCCTCCTTAGAGCCTACGCCGTAGCCACCAGCAACGATGACCGAAGCACCCTTGATGTTAATCTTGCGCTCCTCAATGTGGCGCTCGACGATGCGCACTGCAAGGTCGGTATCCTTAACCATGGGCTGCCACTCAATCTCGCGTACCTCGCCAGCTGCGGGTGTTGCAAGTGCCTCCTTGCGCATAACGCCCTCGCGAACAGTTGCCATCTGTGGGCGGCACTCGGGGTTAACGATAGTGGCGATGATGTTACCACCAAAGGCGGGACGAATCTGGTAGAGGAGGCTGTCGTACTCCTTGCCGCTCTTAGCATCCTTATGCTCACCGATAACAAGCTCCGTGCAGTCGGCAGTAAGACCGCTGTGGAGCGCTGACGACACGCGGGGTGCGAAGTCACGACCTACGGGTGTTGCGCCGAAGAGTGCAATCTGTGGCTTCTCCTGCTGGATGAGACCCACCATAACTGCTGTGTGGGGCAATGTGCGGAAGGGTGCGAAAATCTCGTTGTCGGCAACCCATACGGTGTCTGCACCATACTTTGCCAACTCGGGGGCGAGGGCCTTGACATCGTGGCCGATAACCACAGCCTCGAGCTTCACGCCGAGGGTGTTTGCCAACTCACGACCCTTTGTAAGAAGCTCCAACGATACGTCGGCAATCTCCTTATCCTCAATCTCGATATATACAAATACGTTATTCATACTCTTAGTTCTTAAGCTGTTAACCGAGCGTGTGGCTCGCGATGAGCTCCTGCATGAGAGCCTCGATGTCGTTATCCTCGGCGGTGAGGGCCTTAGCCTCCTTAGCCTGGAACACTACGTTCTCAATCTTCTTAACCTTCGTAGGTGAGCCGCTAAGACCGAGCTGCTCAGGGTCGGGATTTACATCTGCTGCCGCGAACTCCACGATGTGCAAGTAGGGACGCTCCTCGATGAAGGCGTTCCACTGTGCATCTACATTTGCCATCTCCGATGTTGCAAGTGCGCGCTTGTACTTCATCACACGCTTAGCATTGCGTGGGCGGCACTCCTTAGCCGATGAGTTTACGGTGATAAGTGCGGGAAGTGGTGACACCACAACCTCCGAGCCACGCTCCAAGCGGCGCTTGATGGTAATCTCGGTGTCGTTGATGTCGACGAGCTCCTCGGCGTATGTTATCTGTGGGAGGTCGAGCTTCTCGGCAACCTGTGGGCCTACCTGTGCGGTATCACCGTCGATAGCCTGGCGACCTGCTACGATGATGTCGGGCTCAATCTTGCGAAGTGCCAACGACAAGGCGTACGATGTAGCCAACGTATCAGAGCCTGCAAACTCCTTACCTGAGAGCAAGTAACCGCCGTCGGCACCGCGGAACATAGCCTCGCGGATGACGTCGCTTGCGCGCTGGGGACCCATGGTCAAGACATAGACCTCACTACCAGCAACGCGCTCCTTGATTTGAAGTGCCATCTCGAGTGCGTTGAGGTCTTCGGGGTTGAAGATTGCAGCGAGAGCGGCACGGTTTACCGTACCCTCCGGAGTCATGGCATCCTTGCCCACATTTCGTGTGTCGGGCACCTGCTTTGCCATAACTACAATTTTCTTAACTCTTTCCATAATCTATTAATATATGTACAATTTTCTCTATTTGCTTTGTTGTTTCAATCGGGCAAATATACTTAATTTTGCCCAATTGGAAATATTTTTGCGCTACTAATTTCGGTTATATTTACTAAATAGCTATGCTTTAAGTATTTGTGCGTATTTTCAATTTGTCCGTTTTACTCTTGCTTATCCTCGTATTATTATGTCGAGGCGGCGGTAGCAGTTTGCGAGGTTATAGGCCATAACTTCGGGACGGAAGTGTGACGCTTGGTGCGCTCCCGATGCCTTAATCTGCTCTCTTCGTGTCTCATTTGACAGCAGACTATTTATGGCGCTCACTATGCTGTCGCGGTTGTTTGGCGTGACGTATATTGCGGCATCGCCAGCCACCTCCTCCATGCTCGATGAGCGTGTGCTAATCACGGGCACTCCCACCGTCATGGCCTCGGCAATAGATGTTGCAAAGCCCTCGTATGACGATATGTTTATAAGCATAGAGGCCCCCTTGTAGACCGCTGGCATATCCTCCTCTGCAACACCCTCTATGAGGTTTAGCCTATGCTCTATCTTGCGCTCGCGTGCGCAACGGGTTAGGCGTGATGTGTGCGATGTTGTTCGCCCCACAATGACATAGTGGAGATCGCTGTCGACAAATGGCAGTGCGGTGATAACCTTTAACATATTGCGTCGCTGAAGGTGCGCGCCTACGCTGAGTATATATCTCTCTGGGAGGTTGTATCGCTCGCGTACCTCTGCCATCTTCTCCTCGCTGATGGGCTCGGTAAAGCGCTTAGCCACAGCGTTGTGTACGACATCTATTCTGTCGGGATCCATGCGGAAGTGCTTGATTATATCTCGCTTGACGCACTCGCTCACCGCCACTATGCGGTCCACACGGTGGAGCATCTGACTCATGTAGATGCGATGTGCAAGGTGTGATGGTGAGTTTGTAAAGGTGTTGTCGTAGAGAAACTCCATGTTGTGTATCGTCACCACGCTGCGTATGTTGCGCGCGTGTAGTCCCACGGGGATGTGCTCTGCGAGGCCGTGGTATAGCTCTACGTTGCCATTGTTCAGGTCGCGTGCTATGCGCCACATGCGCCATGGTAGGGTGAGACTCCTCCATATGCTGCCATCGGGCTCCATGGTCTCTATGTTGTGCAATCGCTCGATTGATTCATAGCCTGGATGCTCTGTTCGCGTGGGGATGTATGTTCTGAAGTAGGTGTATCGTGGTGCTGCGAGTGCCATTGCTTCGATCACTAAACGGCTATATGCCCCGAACTCCTCATGGTTGCTCACGGCATGTCTCGCATCGAAACCTATGGTAATACTACGTTTCATTCTCTTTGATGTTGGCCCACATTGTTGCAGGCACATATACCTCGCAAAGATAACAAAAAAAATGAAAAGAGCAAAGCGCGTGAAGGGAAAGGTGATGGGGTATGGCTCTTTGGGGACTAAAGAGGCAGAGGGGTCAAAGAGAAGATAGTATCAAAGATTGTTCGCTACCTCGTTTTGGTCTCATGGTCTCAAGGTCTCAAAGCAGTAAGGCTCCAATTGGCTTGAGTGTCTCTGCAAAAATAGGCAAAAAAAATGAGGCAACCGAAGGGTTTAGAACTCTTAGTTCTCTGACATAGCTTGCATCTCTAACCTATTGGTATTAAGCATGCAACCTGTGTCATACCCATCGATTGGCCTCTCCAACCTAAAACTACTAACCTAAATGAACCTTAAAACTTCGCTGCAAAGGTAAGGGGTATTTTTTAATTCTCCAAATAATTTAATAAAAAAATTCATTAATTTATGCAAATTTTTACTAAATCGGGGTTATAGCGCTCTGTGAGAGGGGATTGAGAGGTGAGAGACTCCAGAGACCAAGAAGCCAAGAGAGACCGAGAGAAGATGCTGTCAACAGTTGTCCGTGACCTCGTTTTGGTCTCATGGTCCCTCGGTCTCCTCGCTCCCAAGGTCTCTGATTTTTTTGCTGCCAAATCGAAGTTATTCGCCTCTTGAAGTCGCGAAAGATGAAAAATTACCAATTACTAATTATCAATTTCTAATTTTTTTTACTATCTTTGCCCCCTGTGCATATATATACTAAGGTATAAACAACTAAAAATATAAAAAACAAACAATTATGGGAAGAGCATTTGAGTATCGCAAGGCGAGAAAAATGAAGCGTTGGGGACACATGGCGCGTGTATTTACGAAGATTGGTAAGGAGATTGAGATGGCAGTTAAGGCTTCGGGTCCCGACCCATCATCTAACCTCCGCCTCCGCCTCCTTATGCAGAACGCTAAGGCTGAGAACATGCCAAAGGAGAACGTTGAGCGTGCAATCAAGCGTGCTACAGATAAGGATGCTGCAGACTACAAAGAGATGATTTACGAGGGTTATGGTCCTCACGGCATCGCAGTCCTCGTGGAGACCGCTACCGATAACACAAATCGTACTGTAGCCTCAGTGCGTATGTACTTCAATAAGTATGGTGGCACACTCGGTACATCAGGCTCTGTGGGCTTCATGTTCGAGCACAAGTGCGTATTTAAGTTCAAGCCTACCGAGGGCGTAGACCTCGAGGAGATGGAGCTCGAGATGATTGACTTTGGCGTTGATGAGTTCTACGCTGAGGAGGGTGAGGTAACAGTATATGCTGCCTACGAGTCATTCGGTCAGATTCAGACATGGATCGAGGGCAAGGGCTTCGAGCTCGTATCTGGTGAGGCTGTGCGCATCCCTACCGATACCAAGGAGCTTACACCCGAGGAGCGTGAGGCTGTAAACAAGCTCATCGAGCACCTCGAGGAGGATGACGACGTTACAAACGTCTACACAACAATGGCTGAGTCTGACGAGGAGGACGAGGAGTAGAGTATAAATGAGAAATGAGGAATTAGTAATTAGTAGTGGCGTTGCTCCTATCGCGTCATTGCAAGGCTTGGGACAAGCCGTGGCAATCTCACTCAGTATGACAACATAGGACCTCATTACTAATTACTAATTACTAACTACTAATTGATTATGAGTAAGTTCAACGAATATAAGGGTCTTGACTTGGCAGGTGTTGCTGACGAGATGTTGGTACGCTGGACCAAGGACGACACCTTCCACAAGAGCATCACTACACGTGAGGGACACCCCACGTTCGTATTCTATGAGGGTCCTCCCTCAGCAAATGGTATGCCTGGCATCCACCACGTCATGGCGCGTACCATCAAAGACGTATTCTGCCGCTACAAGACACAGCAGGGCTACCTCGTACACCGCAAGGCGGGTTGGGACACACACGGTCTCCCCGTAGAGCTCGGCGTAGAGAAGAAACTCGGCATCACAAAGGAGGATATCGGCAAGAAGATTACCATCGAGGAGTATAACAAGCAGTGCCGCGAGGCTGTGATGGAGTTCACCGACGTGTGGGAGGACCTCACACGCAAGATGGGTTACTGGGTGAACATGGACGACCCATATATCACCTACGATAACAAATTTATCGAGACACTATGGTGGCTCTTGAAGCAGCTCTACGAGAAGAACCTCCTCTACAAGGGCTACACCATTCAGCCCTACTCACCCGCAGCAGGTACAGGCCTCTCAACACACGAGCTCAACCAGCCAGGCTGCTACCGCGACGTTAAGGACACCACTTGCACCGCGCAGTTCCGCATTCTAGACCCTAAGGAAGGGATGCAGGGTTGGGGTACTCCCGTATTCCTCGCGTGGACAACAACACCTTGGACATTGCCATCAAACACTGCACTCTGCGTGGGTCCCAAGTACGACTACGTTGCTGTACGCTCATATAACCCCTACACCGCAGAGAAGATTACAGCCGTAGTGGCTGAGCCACTCCTCTACTCAATCTTCAATAAGAAGGCCGAGGGCATCGCCCTTGAGGAGTATAAGGCGGGCGACAAGCTCATCCCATTCGAGGTAGTAGGCAAGTGGAAGGGTACGGAGCTCGAGGGCATGCGCTATGAGCAGCTCTTGCCATGGGTTAAGCCCGTTGAGGCAGACGAGAATGGCAACTGGACAGAGGCTTCGGCTAAGGCATTCCGTGTAATCTTGGGCGACTATGTTACCGTGGAGGATGGTACAGGTATCGTACACATCGCGCCAACGTTTGGTGCTGACGATGCCTTCGTAGCACGCCAGGCAGGCATCCCCTCGCTCTTCATGATTAACAAGCGCGGCGAGACACGCCCCATGGTTGACTTCACAGGTAAGTTCTTCCTAACCGAGGAGCTCGACGAGAAGTTCGTTGCAGAGTGCGTGAATGCCGACTACAAGGAGTATGAGGGTCGCTTCGTGAAGAACGCCTACGACCCACAGTATACCGTTGATGGTCGCTACGATGAGAAGGCGGCAGCAGCTGCCGAGAACCTCGACATCTACATCTCGCTCAAGCTCAAGGAGTCGAACAAGGTATTCAAAATCGAGAAGCACACCCACAACTATCCCCACTGTTGGCGTACCGACAAGCCTGTGTTGTACTACCCCTTGGACTCATGGTTCATCCGCACAACAGCGCTTCGTGAGCGCATGATGGAGTTGAACAAGACCATCTACTGGAAGCCCGAGAGCACAGGTACAGGTCGCTTCGGCAAGTGGCTCGAGAACATCAACGACTGGAACCTCTCGCGCTCACGCTTCTGGGGTACACCTCTCCCAATCTGGGCTACCGAGGACCGCACAGAGTTGAAGTGTATCGGCTCTGTTGAGGAGCTTATCGCCGAGATTGAGAAGGCCGTAGCTGCAGGTGTCATGAGCGAGAACCCATACAAGAATTTTGTCGTTGGCGATATGTCGAAGGAGAACTACTCGACCGAGAACATCGACCTCCACCGCCCATATGTCGACAACATCGTCTTGGTATCATCTAAGGGTGAGCCTATGCGCCGCGAGCCCGACCTCATTGATGTATGGTTCGACTCGGGTGCTATGCCCTATGCACAGGTACACTACCCCTTCGAGAATAAGGAGGGCTTCGACCAGGTATACCCCGCGGACTTCATCGCCGAGGGTGTTGACCAGACTCGTGGTTGGTTCTACACACTCCATGCCATCGCTACCATGCTCTTCGACTCTGTGGCGTTCAAGAATATCATCTCTAACGGTTTGGTGCTC
The DNA here is from genome assembly GCA_045634765.1 of Alistipes sp. Lineage (GTDB taxonomy): Bacteria > Bacteroidota > Bacteroidia > Bacteroidales > Rikenellaceae > Alistipes. Next base: position 7,133 of record JAZRAW010000067.1, on the reverse strand, counting down.
GACAAGAACGGTAACAAGATGTCTAAGCGCCTTGGTAACGCTGTAGACCCATTCGAGGTATTGAAGAAGTACGGCGCAGATGCTACACGCTGGTATATGATTTCGAACTCACAGCCTTGGGACAACCTCAAGTTCGATGTTGATGGCGTTGACGAGTGCCGCCGTAAGTTCTTCGGTACGCTCTACAACACCTACTCATTCTTCGCACTCTATGCCAATATCGACGGCTTCACAGGTGCAGAGGCTGAGGTGCCCGTGGAGAAGCGCCCAGAGATTGACCGCTGGATATTATCGGAGCTCAACACGCTCATCCGCGATGTTACCGCATCGCTCGAGGAGTATGACCCCACACCCGCAGCACGCCGCATCGACGCTTTTGTTAACGAGAACCTCTCTAACTGGTACGTTCGCTTGAACCGTAAGCGCTTCTGGGGTGGCTCGATGAATGAGGATAAGCTTGCAGCATACCAGACCCTCTACACTTGCTTGGAGACTGTTGCTATGCTCGCTGCGCCTATCGCGCCATTCATCACCGACCGCATCTTCTGCGACCTCAACGCTGCAAGTGGCCGCCACACCGAGTCATCTGTACACCTCGCAGAGTACCCCAAGTGCAACGAGGCTCTCATCAACCGTGAGCTCGAGGCACGCACAGCACTCTCACAGCAGGTATCTTCAATGGTTCTCGCACTTCGCCGCAAGGTGAACATCAACGTGCGTAAGCCACTCTCGAAGATTATCATCCCCGTGTTGGATAAGGAGATGGCTGCACGTATCGAGGCTGTTCGCGCGCTCATCATGAACGAGGTTAACGTCAAGGATGTGGAGCTCATCACCGATACAACTGGTATCATTACTAAGCGTATCAAGCTCAACTTTAAGCACTTCTGCCAGCGCTATGCGCCACATGCTAAGGCTATGTCGGCACTCATCGCGCAGTTCACACAGGAGCAGATTGCCGAGATTGAGACTAACGCTGAGACAACACTCGACCTTAATGGCACTCAGGTTGTTGTTACGGCTGCCGACTTCGAGATTACATCGGAGGATATGCCCGGCTGGTTGGTAGCCTCTGAGGGTAAGCTCACCGTGGCCCTCGACATCACCATCACCGAGGAGCTTAAGCGCGAGGGTGTTGCCCGCGAGCTCGTCAACCGCATCCAGAACATCCGTAAGGAGTCTGGCTTCGAGGTAACTGACAAGATTAGCGTGGAGATTGAGTCTAACGACCTCACCGCTCCCGCCGTCGAGAGCTTCGCGCAGTACATCGCACAGCAGACCCTTGCCGTGGATGTCAAGGCTGTTGCTGCTCCTGTAGGTGCCTTCGTTGTGGATAGCGATATCGACGAGGTAGCATTCAAGATTGCTGTCACTAAGGCATAACCGCTTGATATTATAAGTAGAGGAGCGCAGTCCCGCGACTGCGCTCCTTTATTATATATATAGGTGTGGGAGCAGTCCCCTGAGTCCAAAGAGAAGATTGCATCAGCCACTGTCCGCAATCTCGTTTTGGTCTTAAGGTCTCAAGGTCCCTCGGTCTAAAAAAAACTGACCCCAGTCCGCCTGAACGCATACTCTGCCTATTTTCTCTTTTTTTCCGAAGAATATTTGCAAGTTTCATAATTTTTGCGTAATTTCGCTTATTATAAATGATAACCGTACTAAAACGCTACGATTATGGCAGAGGAGAAGACACGTTATAACGACGCAGAACTTGAGGAGTTCCGCATCTTGATAGAGCAGAAATTGGCGTCAGCACGCGCCGACTACGATATGTTGCGTACCGCTACAAGCAACGAGAACGATACCGAGGACTCATCTCCAACCTTCAAGGTTATGGAGGAGGGTGCTACGACACTCTCGCGCGAGGAGTATGGCTCACTCGCACAGCGCCAGGCGAAGTTCATCCGCAACCTCGAGATGGCTCTTGTGCGCATCAAGAACAAGACTTACGGCATCTGCAAGACCACAGGCAAGCTCATCCCTCGTGAGCGTTTGCTTCGTGTGCCCCATGCTACTGAGTGTATCGAAGCGAAAACCGCCCGCAAGTAATTTGGCGCTATAAGGCAGACATCTACTGCCGCTAACAAAAATAAATGCGAATAGGTAGTACGTCATAGTACAACCTATCCGCATTTTTTTTGCCGAGCGTTGTAGCTGCAGCCTTCTACCACCAAATTAAATTTCTTGTGATAGTGGCGCATCTGTGCCGCTTCAATCAAATCCACCAATGGGACGTACGTCGAGTACTACCCATCGGTGGATTTTTCATGTCAGCGACACATCTACACCACTCTGACAAGAAATTAGGGTCGTGGTGCTAATCCGCGTTTGCGCGAGAGAGTTTAGCGAATTTTAAGGAATTTAGGGAGTTTAGAGAATTTAGCGCACCCACCCTATATTCCTTAATTTCCTTAATTTCCCTATTCTCTTATAAACCTCTCCTCGCAACGACAGCATTCAGAACAGCATGAAAAAAGAGGCTGCTGCCCTTAAGCAACAACCCCTTCATACTACGAGAGTTAGCCCCGTGGCTTACTCGGTTTTGATATCCTTGTTCACATTCTTCGAACCAATCAATGCGTAGAAGAGCAAGTATGCAAGGCCAGCAACGATTACCCAGTAGCTTACGAGGTAGTCGCCTGTCCAGTCTACGATGCCGTTCTGCAACAATGGCAAGATACCACCACCGCAAACCAATGCCATAAAGATGCCCGAAGCACGCTCGGTGTACTTGCCCAAGCCCTCGACTGCGAGGTTAAAGATACCGCCCCACATTACCGATGTGCACAAACCACACAATACGAGCAATGCTGCGTTGATGGGTACCTCAGCCATGCCGAAGCCATCAGTGCCCTTGAAAACGGGGAGGTCAACAGTGATTGCGGGGTCGAGGAAGATTGCGCCACAAACCAATGCCAAACCGATGAGCGATACAGATGTGAGCATGGTCTTAGCAGAGAATACTGAGCCGAGTGCTGCGCCAGCCAAGCGACCGAAGAACATCAACAACCAGTATGTTGCAGCAACGGTAGCAGCGATGCTCTCGGCATTGCCTATAGCGGCGCCACAGAGTGGGCAGCTGTCGAAAATGAGACCGCCATTCTGCAACCACTTCTGCAAGACATTAGGAATGCCTACCTCTACGCCAACGTAGATGAAGATGGCGATAGCACCCAACATAAAGTGGCGGAATGACATAGGACCAATATTCGAGTCGCTCTTGCTTGCTATCTTCTCAACACGCTCATTTTCAGGAACGTTAGTGAAGATGATAACCACGAATGCGAGGGCGAAGATGGCCAATGCGATAAACATCAAGGGGAAGACCTGCTTAATCTCGGCATTTTGGATGCTGGGCACGAAGATACCTGTGAGGAAGATTACGGCAGTACCCATGAATGAGTTGAACGAGCCGCCAACCTGCAAGAGCTGGTTACCGCGGTTGCCACCACCTGCGAGCTTATTAAGCATGGGGTTTACGACGATGTTAAGCATACACATCGAGAAGCCCGCGATGAATGCGCCGAGGAGGTATACGCCAAATGCGAGGTTACCGTCCAAGAGTCCTGCGATTGTCTGCACGCCCACACCCGTGAAGCCTACAACAACAGCTGCCAAAGCGGTGAATTTGTAGCCACGCTTCTGGAGAAGGTTGCCCGCTGGGATACCCATACATGCGTAAGCGATGAAGTTGGCAAATACGCCAAGTGTACCCATCCAGTTGGCTACGTCGAACTGGTTCTTAAGCACATCACCCATTGGCGATGCGAGGTTGGTTACGAACGAGATCATTCCGAAGAGCAGAATCATCACGATGATAGCCAAGATGTTACCATTCTTTTGTGTACTCATAATTTTATTCTATTAGATTGTTATTCAAATGTTTATGCTGATGCGTGTGGCTTATTTGTCGCGCTCGGCAACAAAGGTGCATAGGTCTAACAGCGCCTTGCGGAAGGGGGTATCCTCATACTTCGATAGGAGGTGCATTGCGCGAGAGAGATATGCATGCATGCTCTCTGTTGCACGCTCTATGCCACCCTCGTTGTGCACCATGTTGTGTAGCGTGTCGAGTGCTTCGTTGTCCTTGTCACAACGCTCGATAAGCGCGATTATTGCTTTACGCTCCTCGTCGGTTTTGTGCTCCATAACCTCGATGAGAGGGAGTGTTATCTTATGCTCGCGGAGGTCGTTATTAGCGGGTTTGCCCGTATTGTTTTCGCGGTTGTAGTCGAGGATGTCGTCCTGAATTTGGAATGCCATGCCTATGGCCTCGCCAATTTTGCGCATGCGCTCAACATCTTCGCGTCCAGCACCCATAGATGTTGCACCAAGTGCTGCACACACACCCAAGAGGCTTGCCGTCTTGTTGTAAATGATTGTGTAGTAGTCATCGCGTGTAGTGTCCAAGCTCTTGGCAAGTTGGCTCTGTAGCACTTCGCCCTCACAAAGAGTTGCCATGGCGGCACCGACATAGGATACAAGGTCGTATTGCGCAGATGCCATGCCTATTGCCATTGTTCGCGCAAGGATGTAGTCGCCAAGTATTATGGCGAGGTTCGACTGCCACTTCGCATTTACTGAGGGCTTACCGCGTCGCTCATCTGCCGAGTCGAGGACATCGTCGTGGATGAGTGATGCTGTGTGTATCATCTCCATCATCAATGCCGCTAAGTAGGTGCGCTTCGTGCAGTTACGTTCCTCGGGACGGTAGTTGCCTGGCTTGCAGGTAAGTGCAGAGAGTATGGTTAAGATTGGGCGTATGCCCTTTCCGCGCGATGATAGCGCGTAGATGAGCATCTCTTGAAGCATCTCGCCCTCGGCATTGAAGTTGTCAGCAACGAACTCGTCAAATGCTTGGAGGTCGGCACTGATAGGTCGGCGGATATCGTCTATTGTAATCATAGAAGCTAATAGGTCAAAGTATTAGGCAAAGATAGTGATTTTTTTATGAGAAAGAATTGAATAACGCGACTTTTTTCGTAACTTTGGGCGATTTATTACTATATATATAGATAACATCTGTTTAGGCTATGAATTTTTTCGGTGATAATATAGCACGCTACTCACCCTTGTGGTGGTTGGAGAGGGTGCTGCCATGGTTGGTTGGACTCCTTATCTTCTGGGCTGTGAGCTATACCTTCTTTGCCCCGCAGTTCGATGATAAGTCTTTGGGTCAGAACGATATAGCGCAATATTCTGGTATGTCGGCAGATATACGCAACCACCGTGAGGCTACGGGCGAAGATCCCCAGTGGACTGGAGGTATGTTCTCGGGTATGCCCGCCTACCTCATCGACATTGAGTATCCCACGCAGGATGTGAAGCAGAGTGTTGGTAGCATTGTCAAGGTCGTTGGCGACCCCATGAACATGATATTCTTTGCCATGATATTCATGATGGTGGCTGTGGTGCTCATGGGCGTAAATCCATGGATAGGCATCATTGCTGGCTTGGCATATGGTTTGTCTACCTACTTCTTCTTGATTATCGACGCGGGACACATCACCAAGATGTGGGCATTGGTCTACGCTCCACCTTTGGTGGGTGCTGTGTGGTATGCCCTGCGCAAGAATGTGTGGGTGGGCTCAGCCCTCGCTGCGCTCTTTGGCTCGTTGGAGCTTGGCGCAAACCATCCGCAGATTACCTACTACTTCCTCTTCGCTTGCATCGCACTATGGATTAGTGAGTTAGTGCGCTCGATTATTGTTAAGCACTTCAAAAAATATCTTCTCGCTACGGCGATGTTGGCTGTGGCTGCAGTGTTGGCTGTAGGCTCAAATTTTGCGCCATTGTGGTATACAATACAGCATAAGGATAGCACCTCGCGTGGTGGCTCGGAGGTAGTGGACGAGGAGGCTGCGCGCAAGCAGAAGATAGAGTACAACACCATGTGGAGCTATGGCAAGGCCGAGAGCTTTAATATGCTCGTCCCCAACTATATGGGCTCAAGCTCGATGGATATAGATGACCGTGTTGAGGAGCACTTTGCAAGCGATGCTACGCAGGATGCACTCTTTAATGCGGCGATGGAGGATGTCGTGGCCATATATCAGGAGTATGACCCCACCATCACCTATGATGACCTAATGTACTACCTTGAGTACGACGACCAGCTCTATGGCGACATCATGTGGTTCTATCAGAATAAGGCTAACGAGGCCTACGCCTCTTCGACAAACTATTGGGGTGACCAGCCCTTCACAGCAGGTCCTACCTACCTCGGTGCCGTGGTCGTATTCCTCGCAATCGTAGGCATAGTGCTTGCCCCCAATGGTTATCGTTGGTGGCTGCTCGCCGTGAGCCTCTTCGCCCTCCTTTTGGCGTGGGGTAGCAACCTTATGGGCTTCTACGAACTCATGTTCGACTACTTGCCTGGATACAGTAACTTCCGTACGGTCTCTATGGCATTAGTTGTCTTGGAGTGGAGCGTGCCTCTGTTTGCTGCGCTTGCGCTATGGCAGCTTGTTAACAGAGAGGTCTCTATGCGTCGCAAGCTCATAGCTTTGGGTGTAGGTGTAGGTGTTGTGGTTGTGCTTATTGCTGTTATGGCAGCTATTGCAGACTATGGCGTAGCGACATTGACGGAGACTCTTGGCAATGCCTACTGGGTTGAGCAGCTTCGCCTACTCTTGGAGGAGGTGAGAAGTGAGGCCTTTACCTCTGATGCTCTTCGCACAGCGGGGTATGTTGCCGCTGCCGCAGCCATTATTGTGGCGTACCTATTTGCAGCTAAGCGCCTTGAGCGTAAATACGGATTGATGACCGCCATAATGTTGGCGATGGTTGCGACCGTTGTTGTTGTAGACCTTGGAGGTGTCGATGGCCGCTATATGAATGATGAGAAGTGGAGTAGTAGCGCCCCTATGGAGGTTTTACCTACAAGGGCTGACAACGAGATACTACGCGATAAGGAGTTGGGCTACCGTGTCTACGATGCTGATAGCCGTGGCAGTGCCCGCGCATCGAACTTCCATCGCTCGGTGGATGGCTACCATGGTGCTAAGTTGCAGCGCTATGATGATATTTTGAGCCGCTATATTTACGCTATGGATACCGAGATTTTGGCTATGCTCAACACTAAGTATATCATCTCGGGAGGTAGTGTACAGGAGACCTATTCGTTCGGA
>JAZRAW010000066.1:0-33392 GCA_045634765.1 Alistipes sp. | reverse complement strand
AAAGATTTCTCCGATTGACATTTTCGATAAAGCTGCACTAGAGAGCCGCACTCGACTATTGTATGATATTGTCAAACTCATTTGGGAGATAGAATAGTTGTTATGCTCGCCTACACCTACATATCCCCCGGCAAGTTCGAGTTAATCGACAAGCCGAAGCCCGAATTACAAAGCCCGCGTGATGCCATTGTGCGCATTACGCTCGGCAGTATCTGCACCTCGCCGCACAGTTCCAGCGCCTCATCGCTAATAGGGAGTGTCGCTTCGGTTTCGGTCTTTTCGGTGCGGATACGCATCCACCAGCCGGTGTCGCTGGCTCGAGATATCTCCTCCCAACGCAGCTTTTGGATATCGCTTATGCGCAAGCCGGTAAGGCAAGAGAATAGAGCAACTCGCTTCAATACTTCATGCTGACATGGGGTTGCAGCGAGCTGTTTTACTTCGTCGAGTGTGAGGAACTCCTTGCGGGTATCACGCTTGGGGATATTTCCTAGTAAATTTGCCACGTCTTCGCGTATTATTCTCTCCTGGTATGCCTGGCGCAGTGCGAGCTTAAAAGCGCTAAAATAGGCCGCAGCGGTGTTCGCAGCAAGAAGCTCGTATCGAGGTTTCAGTGTTCGCGCTTGTGTTGCCAGATACTCCATATAGCTATCGCAGAACTTGCGTGTCAGATCGCTGAATTTACACTTGCCCTCGCAGAACTTCTCAAAGTGGCGAAATGCCATATAGCTCTTCGTGCCACTCTTGATACTCTTCCTGCGGAAGTATTCTACGAAGTCGCCATTCTCCTTATTGCGGTCGAGAAAGCCATACTCCTCGTTGATAAGCGACTGCACACGCAGCGAGCGTATCACCTCGGCCTTGATGAGTATATCCTCGTTGTGTTGCTGTTGAGCCACATTTGCTGGGTGCTCCCAGATATAGATGCCGAGCTGTTCGGTGTGGATAAGCTTCATCGTCTCTGGGTGGCGTATCGCCGGACTAAAATGGAGATACAATGCAAGGCGGACATCTTTGGTTGGGTGTGTGCATAGTGTTACATCTGAAATTTTCATAGGTGTCTAAAATATAAGGAGTCCCAAAAGGACTCCTTATATTTTTTAGTTCTTTTGTGATTCCGGCGGGGTTCGAACCCACGACCCACAGCTTAGAAGGCTGTTGCTCTATCCAACTGAGCTACGGAACCAACTCCCTAAAATGTCAACACTCCCCCCATTCACACCATACATCAACACCTCTAAGCATTTCCATATGGACTCGCGCGGTAGACTTCCACACTTTAGCGGTGCAAAATTACACAAAATATATTAATCCACCAAATTTTTCTGCTATCCTTATTTCAGTTTAGCTATTTAAACCCTAATTATCTAATGTTGGACTACGCAATCATAGGTAATTACAATTTATTTTACTATCTTTACGCTACAATTCCACCCAAAGAGAGATGAAACCAATAGTGAGAATAGTAGTAATATGCTTCGCATTAATCTTGTGCACGACATCAGCGGTCTTTGCACAGGGGTATATCAAGCTTAATGGTCTATATGCACTTGGTGGCATAGCCAACCCACAATTCGAGGTGCGTATAACCGAGCATTCAGCATTTCAGACCGAGCTGGTATACTCGCCATGGAGGTCAATACACGGTTACCACATGCACTTCGGGTTATTCACAAACGAGTATCGTTACTACTTCCGCGAGTCGAATAATGGTCTATATGTAGGTGCCGAGGCGGGCATCATGCTCTTCGATGTCTCGAAGCCCCAATTTGCAAATGGGGTGTTGAGTCTTCAACATCGTTATTGCAAAGGTTATGGATGTTTAGCAGCAGCTGTTGTGGGCTACGAGTGGAGATTTGCTGAGCGATGGCTACTAGATGCCTACATTGGATTCGGTTACTTACACAGCATGTACAACGGCTACTCGATGGATGGGGAGATAGATATGTATCCCAATCGACCAGAGCACAAGCAACCACCATTTCCCGACCCATTCAATGCATCAGCAGAGTGGCTACCGACCAAGATTGGTCTTTCGATAGGAGTTTTACTTTGGAAATAATAGATGGAACAAAGTTTGCCTTATTCCATCTGTTTTATAGATACTTACCCGTATAGCTCCGCTCTGAATGTTTGATATCCTCAGGGGTGCCCTCAGCGACAATCTCGCCGCCACCCTTACCACCCTCAGGGCCGAGGTCGATAATCCAATCTGCAACACGCACGACATCGAGGTTGTGCTCAATGACAATTGCCGTATTACCACAATCCACAAGGCGGTTGATGACATCCAGTAGCTGGCGTATATCCTCGAAATGGAGGCCCGTAGTGGGCTCATCAAGGATATAGAGCGTGCGACCCGTATCGCGCTTCGAGAGCTCCGTAGCGAGTTTTATGCGCTGCGACTCGCCACCCGAAAGTGTAGTACATGGCTGACCGAGCGTGAGGTAGCCCAAGCCCACCTGCTGGATAGCCTTAAGTTTGGTATATATAGATGGTATATGCTCGAAGAACTCCACGGCCATATTGATGGTCATATTGAGCACATCGTTGATACTCTTACCCTTATATTTCACCTCCAATGTTTCGCGGTTATAGCGGTTGCCACCACACTGACGGCAACGCACATATACATCGGGCAGGAAGTTCATCTCTATGGTCTCGTGGCCCGCACCACGACACGCCTCACAGCGACCACCCTTAACATTAAACGAGAAGCGACCCGCCTTATAGCCTCGTATCTGTGCATCTGGCGTTTGCTCGAAGAGCTTGCGTATGTCGGCAAAGACATTGGTATATGTCGCGGGATTACTGCGCGGTGTGCGACCGATAGGCGACTGATCTACAACGACCAACTTATCGATATGCTCCATGCCCTCAATAGAGGCGTATGGCAGAGCCTGGTCGAACGAACGATACAAGTGGCGCGAGAGAACGGGGCGTAGCGTGCCATTTATAAGCGACGACTTACCCGAACCCGAGACACCCGTGATGCAGACCAGCTTACCCAGAGGTATGCTAACATCTACATTTTTGAGGTTGTGACCCGTAGCACCACGCAGTGTGAGATATTCGCCACTACCCTTTCGCAACTCCGCAGGAGGCTCAATGCGCCTACGACCCGTAAGATAGTCGGCAGTAATACTCTTGCTATTGCAAATATCTTCAAAGGTACCCGCAGCGACAATCTCGCCACCACGACGACCCGCCAATGGACCCACATCAACAATATAGTCTGCAGCGCGCATCATATCCTCATCGTGCTCCACTACAATAACCGAGTTACCCGCATCGCGCAAGCTCTTAAGGCTCGAGATAAGGCGGTGGTTATCCCTCTGGTGTAAGCCGATGCTTGGCTCATCGAGGATGTAGAGGACATTCACGAGTTTCGAACCTATCTGCGTAGCGAGGCGTATGCGCTGTGCCTCACCGCCCGATATGGTACGCGAAGCACGCGACAGAGACAGGTATCCAAGACCTACGTCCACCAAGAAGCCTACACGTTCGCGTATCTCCTTAACGATGTCGCGAGCAATGATGCGCTCCTTGTCGTTGAGCACCTCGTCGATATGCGATATCCACTCCTTGAACTCCACGATGGACATCGCCGAGACATCGGCAATACTCTTGTCGCCAATACGGAAGTGGAGAGCCTCGGCCTTAAGGCGCGAGCCACCGCAACAGGGGCACTCCTCCCTCGCCATAAACTGTTCACGCCACTTACGACCCTTTGCCGACTCCTCATCCTCGTTGCGCATAATCCACTCCGAGACACCCATCCACTGCACCAAGCGCGTACCCGACACAGTCGAGAACTCCGACATATTGACAGCCACAGGCTCCGAGTCGCCATAGAGGATGGCATTGAGGCCCTCGCGCGAGATTGTGCCAAGCGGGTCGTCAAGCGTGAAGTCATGACGATGGCCCAGCATCTCGAGCATGGCAAAGAGCATATTATTGTGATACTTACCCAATGGTTCTACGCCACCATTGCGGAGCGAGATGCTTGCATCGGGTATAATCTTTTCGATATCGAAGACCGCCCTATCACCCAGGCCATTACACTCGGGACAAGCACCCTTGGGTGAGTTGAACGAAAAGGTGTGAGGCTCGGGCTCTTCGAATGCAGCACCCGTAGTTGGGCACATAAGGTTGCGCGAGTAGTAGCGTATGCCCTCGGTAGCATAGTCGTAGAGCATCATCGTACCACGACCCTGGCGCATAGCCTCACCCAGTGATGTTGCCATACGCTCGCGGTGCGCCTCGCCTACAACCAAGCGATCGATGACCATGTCAATGGTATGCGTCTTATAACGGTCAAGTTTCAATCCCGCCGAGAACTCGCGTATCTCACCGTCGATGCGCGCATAGATATACCCCTTACGCGACATAGTCTCAAAGAGCTCGCGATAGTGACCTTTACGCCCCTTGACCACAGGAGCAAGAAATGCTACCCTACGCCCCTCGAAGGCGTTTATCATTAGATTTATAATCTCTTGGTCGCTATATCGCACCATGAGTTCTCCCGTATGTGGCGAATATGCTCGCGAAGCACGGGCATACAACAGACGCAAGAAGTCGTTAATCTCCGTAACTGTGCCTACAGTAGAGCGAGGATTCTTGTTTGTCGTCTTCTGCTCGATAGCAACAACAGGACTTAGACCCGTGATGTGGTCCACATCTGGGCGCTCCATATTACCAACAAACTGACGCGCATATGCCGAGAGGGTCTCCATATATCGGCGCTGACCCTCGGCATAGATGGTATCGAATGCCAACGACGACTTACCCGAACCAGAGAGTCCGGTTATAACAACGAGCGAGTCGCGCGGTATGCTAACATCCACATTCTTGAGGTTATGCACCCTCGCACCAGTTATCTCAATTTGTCGCTTCGCCATAAATTATTTAAGTAATGGCTCCAACATATCCTGTAACGATATGAGACCCACAAGGTCCACAAACGATACAACGATGATAAACAACGTGAACCACTTCACAAACTTAACACCCCAGTTTGCTGCCCAATGTGATGCCAACACAGCACCAAGGATGTTACCTACGCCATGAATAAGGCCTGCATCGTATTCCACCTGACCCTTATACATAAACACCGCCAGAGCAAAGGGTGTAGAGATAAAAATCACACAACCCTTAAGCACATTGGCTGTGACAATGTCGAGTTTCATGGTCCAGACGGTTACGGCAAGAATCAAGAAGCCAAGACCGATATAGATATATCCACCATAGAAGCCCACAAGGAAGAAGATGGGATAGTGCCACCACTTAATCTTAAGTTTATGTCCCTTAGGAGTAGCGACCTTGTCGCGGTCGAGAATGAGGTAAATGAGGATGATGGCAAGCACCATACTTAAGCACACCTTGAAGGTGCTCTCGCTAACATCAATAGCACAGAGTGAGCCCGCAATAGTGCCAAAGATGGTTGGTAGGCCGAGTAGAAAACTATTCTTAATGTCGACCATACTCTTGCGCATAAAGGCTATTGTGGCAGAGAAGTTCTGCATCACAACGGCAATACGATTTGTACCATTAGCCACAGCTACAGGGATACCCATAGCCATGTATAGCGCCATCGTAATCACCGAGCCTCCGCCGCCCAGCGTGTTGATAATACCCACAACAACACCTGATACGAGCAGCAAAGTAACCACTACCCAATCAATATTTTGCAACCACTCCATCATACTTTTTGAAGTTCTGTAATTATAAAATCATCGGCATCGCGCGCAACATCAAAGCGCTCCTTGAATGCCCCCTGTTTCTCCAAGTCAATCTCTACAATAGCCACCGTAGCATCGCTGCCACAATCTGCCATAATATCACCACGATAGTCCACCGCCATCGAATCACCCGCGTACTCCAACGTTGGCTCTACGCCTATGCGGTTTACACCAAAGACATAGGCTTGGTTCTCCATAGCTCGCGCACGAAGCAACGTACGCCACACCTCCCTGCGCGCCTTAGGCCACAATGCCGAGTAGATAATGGCATCGTAGTCGCCACGCTGACGGCTCCAAACGGGAAAGCGCAAATCGTAGCACACCTCCATAAGGTAGCGCACACCGCGCCACTCTATAACCGTACGCTCCTCGCCCGCAGTAAACTTCTCCGCCTCGCCACCGATAGAGAAGAGGTGGTGCTTATCGTACCACATGACATCGGCATCGGGCGTAATCAAATACATACGGTTGCGATACTCCTTGTCGCGCTCAACAATCACAGAGCCCACCACCGCAGCATCCAACTCGCGTGCTATGTCTATCATAAACGATATGTTGCGACCATCGCGGTCTGCCACCTTCTCGGGGTCGGTAACAAAGCCCGTCATAAACATCTCCGAGAAGATGATTAGGTCGACCTTAGGTTTTCGGCCTTCGCTAATATCGCACGCCAACTCGGCAACCAACACCCTGATGCTCTCACCATTGGCTTTCCAGTCGCCCCACGCTATATCACGCTGTACTATGGCTACGCTCTGCTTCATTGTTTAACTATTTTGTTGCCACATAGAAGAGGTCAAAACATCTATCATCGACCTCTTGTAGGGCGTAATCATCCATCTTTATTGACTCCGTAAGCGCTCTATTCTGGCTATGCAAGCGACGGCGATTGAGTCTGTTTGCCACATCGTAGGGCAACTGCAATATCCAGCGGGGCAGCCACCACTGCATCCTCAACACATCGAAGCGCATGATGCGATGCACAGCCTCTCTATTTTTTGCGTAGTATGCCCACACCTGTTCGTTGCCACCCACGCCATAACACTCTACGTTCGAGAATGCCGAGAGCAAAGCCTTAAACTCCTCGGCACGATACTCTCTAACATGCCATGGATTGCGCGTGAGCGACATAGGCTTATTGGGGGTGCTTACGATAAATTTGCCACCCTTGCGCAGCACGCGCATCACCTCGGCCACAAACTTCTTATCCTTGACTATGTGCTCAATAACCTGAAATGATACCACGCAGTCGAACTCTCCATCGGCAAAGGGCAACGGTGGCACATTAGCCTCGCGGAACTCTACGTTTGAGGGTAGCGATGCCACATCTATGGCACAGTGTTTATCAAGCGTGACATAGTGCTCAGCATGTGGTGCGATAATCTCTATGCCATAACCCGTGCCAGTGCCAATCTCCAACACACGCCCCTCAACCCTCTTAGCTGCCTCGTAGTAAGCCAACCTCGAACGCTGATAAACGAAGTTATCGGAGACCTCGCGCGAAACTCTCTCTGCCGTATTTAGCGCCATCGTCCCTATCGCTTGATGCGTTCGATACCAAACTCCGTCTGGCGCACCTTACCCTGCTTGAGCAACATGCCGAGCGCGCGCTTAAAGACCTTCTTGCTCATGCCCGTGAGGCGTGACACATCCTGGGGGTCACTCTTGTCGTTCGCCGCAAGCACACCACCATGATCCTCGATGAGCTGCTCGAGCTTAACAACGGCAGTCTCCACCTCTGCCAAGCCCTGCTGCTGAAGGCTAACATCAATGCGGAAGTCCTCAGTAATCTTGCGTACCCAGCCACGACAAACATCGCCAACATGAATAGGACGGAAGAGCTGATTCTTATATATCATACCCCAGTGGCGGTTGTTGATAACGACACGATAGCCGATGGGCGTAGCAAATGCCACCAACACCTCAACCTCATCACCCACCTTCACAGTAAGAGGGTCTTCGTTGTAGATATAGGGTTTTATTTTGTTGGTAGCTACGCAACGACCTGTACGATCGTCAACATACATGTAGACCACTGTCTTCTGTCCCGCAACGACACCACCCTGCTGGTTACGATTAGGCAGGAAGAGGTGCTTACCGAAGAGTCCCCAGTCGAGGAACGCACCATGCAAATTCTTATCAACAACCTTCAACGCTGCAACCTCACCCACCTTGATAAGGGGTTTCTCGGTAGTAGCAACGGGGCGATCGTCAGAGTCGTGGTATACGAATACCTCAACCTTATCACCAACCTTCATATCGAGTTTCACAAAGCGGTTGGGCAACAACACCTCAACACCCTCACCATCAGTGAGATATAGGCCAAAATCCGAAATGCGTGCCACCTCAAGTGTTTGAATTTCACCTGTTCTCATAATCAATATTATAATTGTAAGTGTGTAAAGATAGTGAAAAAAAGTGAATATCGGGAGTGATTATTAAAAAAATTCGTACTTTTGCAATATGAGCACTATACGGGAACATATCAAGGAGCAGGTGGCGGCATTGCCTCACTCGCCAGGCGTATACCAATTCCTCGACCGCAACAACAAGATTATCTACGTCGGCAAGGCGAAGGACTTGCGCAAGCGTGTATCCTCCTATTTCGTCGAAAACCGCGACCACTCGGCAAAGGTCATAGTGCTCGTAAAGCAGATTGTAGAGATACGCCATATAGTGGTGGATAGCGAACAAGATGCCCTACTTCTGGAAAATTCGCTTATCAAGAGCCTACAACCACGCTACAACATCCTACTAAAGGATGACAAGACATATCCATGGATTGTGATACGGCGTGAGCCCTTTGCGCGAGTGCTCTCAACGCGCCAACTTGTACGCGACGGCTCGGAGTATTTCGGCCCATACGGCTCTATTGCAACACAACGCTCCCTATTGGAGTTTATTCGCCGCGTTATCCCATTGCGCACGTGCAAATTAAACCTAACCGCCGAAAGCATCGCACGAGGTAAACATCAACTTTGTCTGCAGTATCATTTGGGCAACTGCAAAGCCCCATGTGTAGGCAAGCAGAGCGAGGAGGAATATGCCGAAAGCCTCGCCCTTGTGCGCTCGGTTTTACGAGGCGATTTACGCCCTGTAAAAGAGTGGCTCGAACGCGAGATGATGGAGGCAGCAAAGGAGCTACGCTTCGAGGTAGCAGAGGAGTTCAAGCAACGCCTACAATCGTTGGCTAACTACCAGAGCAAGAGTGTTATCGTAAGCTCTAAGATTGTAGACACCGATGTCTTCTCACTTCTCAAGGATGACGACATAGCCTACTGCAACCACATCTGCATACGCCACGGCTCAATTGTCGCGGTGCAGACCATACGCATGACAACGGGCGTGGAGGACAATGACGAGGATATGCTCTCGATGGCGATACGCCACATCGCCGAAGATATTAACGACGGACTCGCGCGCGAGGTTATCGTACCACTTATGCCCTCGGCAGCAGCGCTCTTTGATGGCGTGACATTCACCATACCCAAGCGCGGCGAAAAGTCGGAATTGCTGGAGTTCTCATTGCGCAGCGCACGCATCTACCGCGCCGAGCTGATGAAAAACCTCGAGATAAAGAATCCCGAGCGACATACTGAGCGCCTGATGGCAGCCATGCAGCGCGAACTACACCTCGACCGCCAGCCTCGACACATAGAGTGCTTCGACAATTCTAACCTCCAGGGTACCAACCCCGTAGCCTCGTGCGTAGTATTCCGCGATGGCAAGCCCTCGCGCAAGGAGTACCGCCACTTCAACATCAAGACCGTGGAGGGTCCCGACGACTTTGCATCTATGCGCGAGATACTCCACCGCCGCTACTCACGCCTACTCTCCGAAGGTGCAGAACTTCCAGACCTTATCATCGTGGATGGTGGCAAGGGTCAGCTATCGAGTGCCTACGGCGTGCTCAAGGAGTTGGGCATAGAGGGCAAAGTGCCCATCGTGGGATTGGCCAAGCGCCTCGAAGAGGTATTCTACCCTGGTGACCCCATGCCCTACTACCTGTCGCGCACGGGCGAGCCTCTAAAGGTCGTCTGCCACATTCGCGATGAGGCTCACCGCTTCGGCATCACATTTCACCGCCAAAAGCGCAATAACGCACTCATAACAAGCGAGTTGGACAACATAACTGGCATTGGAGAAAAGAGCCGCAATGCACTACTCAAACACTTCAAAAGTGTGCGCAAAATCAAGGAAGCGACACTCGAGGAGCTAACTTCAGTGGTCGGCACATCGCGCGCCACGGCGATAAAAGAGCACTTCTCGAAGTAGACAACATATACCAATACGTCATAATAGCACAGGTATTTGTAGATAGTTAGTTTGGAAATTTGAGATAAAATAGTAGATATTTTTTTAAAAAAATTTGCAGATATAAAAAATTTCACTACCTTTGCACCGCAATTACGACCGAAAGGTTGCACTGCAACAAAAGGTGTGGTAGTTCAGCTGGTTAGAATACCTGCCTGTCACGCAGGGGGTCGCGGGTTCGAGTCCCGTCCATACCGCCAAGGATGATCTAAATGGTCATCCTTTTTTTGTGCGCCTATACTGGATATAGCGGGGTGGCTCATAGAGCCTTAGGGGTGTAATAATAAAACGACTTACGAATTTTAAATTCGCAAGTCGTTGTAAATCAGCGAGTGCAAAAAAATATTTATTTAACACCGCCCTTAAAAAGGTTAACGCTCCTATTTTTCGAGCATATCACGAAGGAAGATCGACAGGTTGGTGTCGCTTTCGGTAAGGCCGAGCTTGTGTCGGATGTCTGCACTCTGGTTGTAGTGACGTGGCTGGCTCGTGTAGGCCTTGATGTCCTTGCCCTTTAGGCCGATTGCGTACAAACAGCAGATGTTTATCTCCTCGTCGGTCAAGCCTCGCTGCTTAAGCGCAGTGATAAACTCGGGATTGTTACCCTCGATAGTTAGGCGTGTTGACTCGATAAAGGTCTCCTTATCGGCCAGTAGCAGCTCCAACTCCTCATAGGCCTTTTTGTTGGCAGATGTAGTGCCAGTAATCTGCGATATGATAACCTTATTCAGTACGTCGAGTCGCGCCTTAATGACTGCCTTTGCCTCCTCCCTAACGCTTGAGTCCTCGACCATTTTAGTTAGTGCATCGCGCTCGGCAACAGCATCTGCATAGAGCTGCTCATACTTTTGCTTCTCAACCTCCAACTCCCTATTCTTTGCATGGCTAATTCGCAATCGTCGGCGAATAACCATAATCACTAAGAGTAAACCAATCAATGCAACGACACAGGCCAAGACGGCAATAGTACGCTTATTCTTTGCTTCAGTCTCCTTAGCCTTTGCCATCTCCAATGCGTGGCGCTCCTCAACAAACTTGGTATCTTTTTGCATTTGAACCAAGATGTCATCAATCAATAAATCTACATACTCTTCAAATATTTCAAGAGTGTTTTTGTAGTCACCTAAACCTCTATAAACTTCGTATAAAATTACAAGATGCTTTTTCTCTTTATCTTCATTACCTTCTGCATCATATTGTGATAAAATAGATAGCGCTTCACTATACTGACGCATTTTATGATATGCTTTTGCTATTGTGAGCCAGTCTACATTAGAAGATGGAACAGAGTTAGTGTATTGATGTATGATTTCATCAATTTCTTGCTCTGTGCCATAATTTATTAGGTAGGTGATGTATGATGAATAAAAATCTGTTAATGTGGGAATGCTTAGACCATCCAACATTTGTTTACACTCATCAATATAAGGCAGAGCCTTTTCAGGCTCATCTTTTAAGGTGTATCCATTGATAATTCTATTTAAGCAGTCTGCATAACTATTATATTTTTCTGCTTGCTTGAAGTATGATGCAGCACTTTTATTAGTCTCTATAAAGTTGTCGAAGTCATACAAATTGTAATATATATTGCCTTGCGCAAAGTGTATTCGCGCTTTTGTCAGTATGTCATTAGATTGAGAGCCTTTCGAAAGTGCTTTTACAAAAGCCTCCATTGCCATAGCATCATTGCCTGCGTTCTGATAGATGCGACCTTGATAGTAGTATGTACGGAGTTTATCCGTTGCCGAGCCATTATCTTCGTAATAGTCAATGGCGGGCTGCAACACCTCAAAACTGGTCTTGTCGACATAGTTCTTATCCAGCGCCATAGAGAGCAACAAGGCGTGTTTAGCTCGCTCCTCGTCGCCAACGAGTTCATCCGTGTCAATAGTCTGCAACACATTAAGCACACTATCGGGGCGCTCCTCGATAATGCGTTCCATATCGGTAATAGTCGCCCAATGCTCCGAGTGGCGATTGCACGCCACTAAGCACAGACCAAGAAGTAGTATAGTAAGAAGTCGTTTCATAAAAGTCTTTGTATTTTCCACAAAGATAAGATAATTTGGGTGATAATTTGAAGTGACCCAAAAGTTGATGTAAAGAACCTCTGGGTCACATCAAGCTAATCCTTTTTCAATAAGGATGTTCTATGATAATTTACTTCTTAATTGTGCTGTAGCAAGTCTCATTGCCATTCTCATCACTCAAGTAGAGCTTGCCACCCTCAAAGCGATAAAACTTTTTTGTAGGTGTTGTAGAGTTAAGATTTTTCATAATGAGCATATCATCCTCAGTAGAATACTTGAACCATACCATCTCCGATGGGCCCTCTACCGGAGCTGCATTTGGGTTGTCATATACGTTATAATATGTAAATCCGTCCCTTGGGGTCACAAATTGGATGTGATCATCATAATATTTATCGCCACTTTTGCGCGTTGTACTCCAGTCACCAAGGAAGCGCATGTCACCATCTTCGGTCTTGGTAAATACAAAAGTATCACCATCCAAAGTTGAACGCATAGTTAGGGTGTTGTCCTGGAATCTATACTCCCACTCAACAGGGTCGTCGTCACCATAGTTCACATACAACTTCTCGTTTTTTACCCAATATGTCAACGAATTTCTCGTCATTGATCTTACGAGGTCAGCCTTATCATACGCATCTATGGTTAGATAACCATCGCCATTTTCGTAGAAGTAGAAGACGTAATCCGTCTGACTATGGAACTGATCAATCTCGTCTGCTATTGATATATACTCCCAGCATCCAACAAATTTTGCCATCTCAGTGGCATTAGTATTCTCCTCTGCATTTGAGGTCTTGTTAACCCCATTTTCATTTGGACGATTAACCATCTCCCTCTCGCACGATACTGTTACACCTGCTACAGCAAGCATCAACAACATAAATAAACTCTTTTTCATAGTTCTAAGTTTTATAGGTTTAACAATAGGTTATTACTCTTTCGCGATTTTATCTATCACAAAATTACCGCGAAAAAGTTTTGCAAAACAAAAAACGACATACGAATTTCAGTCCGTAAGTCATTGTGAATCAATAGATATTAAAAATATTTGTTTTGCAGTGCTAACAAAAAGTTTTGCAAACCTACATTCCGAGCATATCTCTGAGGAAAATCGAAAGATTTGTATCGCTTCAATATCTCCCGCACCTTGACTTATTGACGAGGCTTGAACTTGTCGGTGCTGATGCACCCACGGGGCGATATATACAATCCTCCCAAACCCTCCTTTGATAAGGAGGGCTTTGAGAGGTCACGAGTCACTATGCGCAAAAACACAAAACGAGGAGTTCAACCTTTTGGCTAAACTCCTCGCTTTGAGCTGTTGACGAGGCTTGAACTCGTGACCTCTTCCTTACCAAGGAAGTGCTCTACCACTGAGCTACAACAGCAATAATAAACCCCACTCCTATGAAAGAGTGCACAAAAGTACATAAGATTTTTTAATTTGCAAACTTTTAACTAATATTTTTTAAGAATAATTGAATAGCATATCTAAGCAAATGCTTAAACTACCTATCAATCAGCACAATACACCCACATAATCACAACATCAACAACAACCATATCAGTATGCTCCAATAGCACTATAGCGCCTAATAACATTAATCAGTCGTTCATATGTGATAAGACCGCACTCTCGCCACAAAACACGCCCTCGCGAAAAGAGTATAAGCGTTGGCAGTGCAACAACATTATATCTACGCACAAGTTCAAAACTTGAGGGCGTAGTGGTGTCTATGCGCACCAACGTCACTACATCACCCATTGAGAGTGCCATGCGATCTAACGCATCATCTATAGCGCCACACGCGCCACACCAAGTGGCATAAAAGTCTATTAATACAAGTTGGTCACACGAAATTAGGTTATCAAAATCTTTCGTTTTCATAGTCGATACTTAGGTATAAATAAAAGAATACTCCCCACATTTTATGCAGGGAGTCTCAAATTTTATACCGCAGTGTACCTCGAGGCTAAAATAGCGACTTCGGCAGCTGCTCAATACTCGAGATATAGACAACCTCAATATCCTTACGCTTCTTAATACTCTTCTCAACGAAGCTCGACACCACGATACGCTTAAAGCCTAAGCGAGCAGCCTCAGATATACGCTGCTCTGTGCGGGGCGCAGGGCGCACCTCACCAGAAAGACCTATCTCACCAGCACAACATACGCCCTCCATTAGTGGACGATCGTAGTATGACGACACGATTGCTGCCACCACAGCAAGGTCCATACCAGTATCTGCGATTTTAAAGCCGCCAGCAAAGTTGAGGAATACATCCTTTTGGAACATCTTCATGCCCACGCGCTTCTCCAACACGGCAAGGAGCATATTCAAGCGGCGCTGATCGAAGCCCGTTGTTGAACGCTGTGGCGTGCCATATGCCGCACCACTAACCAACGCCTGCACCTCGATAAGATAGGGGCGCAGACCATCTACTGCTGCACCAACAGATGTTCCAGCCAAGGGTTCATCGTAGTGCGACAAGAGTATCTCCGAGGGGTTTGCGACCTCGCGTAGTCCCTCCTCGCGCATCTCAAAGACACCAATCTCATAGGTAGCACCAAAGCGGTTTTTTATGCCGCGCAAGATGCGATAGGTGTGGTTTCCATCACCCTCGAACTGCAGCACCACATCTACGATATGTTCCAAAATCTTAGGTCCTGCAATAGAGCCCTCCTTTGTTATATGGCCAATAATGAAAATGGCAATATTTAGCGATTTGGCGACCTTAAGGAGCGTTGCAGCACACTCGCGTATCTGTGTCACACTACCCGCCGACGACTCCACGATATCGGTAGAGATTGTCTGTATCGAGTCAATAATAACAACATCGGGGCGCAGCTCCTCAATTTGGGCTACAATATTTTCGAGCAGTGTCTCGGTGAATACCGTGCACTCCTGGTTGCAGATGCCGAGGCGCGTAGCACGCATCTTAATCTGCTCGGCAGACTCCTCACCCGAGACATAGAGCGTGCGCAGACCATTATCCGTAAGTGCCAACTGCAACGACAAGGTCGACTTACCGATGCCAGGCTCACCACCCAAGAGCACAAGCGAGCCAGGAACTAAGCCACCACCCAGCACACGATTAACCTCCGCAATGCCCACATCTACACGCACCGTAGTCTGCTCCTGGATATCCTGTACCTTACGGGGTTCAACTCGCGGCACAGAGGTTAGGCGCGAAGAGGTTGCAGATGACTCCTTAGCCACGACATGCTCCATGATGGTATTCCACGCACCGCAGACTGGGCACTTACCCAACCACTTTGGTGTCTCGTAGCCACACGAAGAGCAGAAGTATGCACGCTTTAGTTTTGCCATATCACACTACCCTACTTAAATAGGTTAAAGATGTCGTTACCATTAGCATAGATAAGCAACATCAGAAGCAGCGCAAAGCCGATGGTTTGTGCCACCTCCATGAACTTCTCATTTGGCTTACGGCGTGTGATAATCTCGTAGAGAGCAAAGAGCACATGACCACCATCAAGTACGGGGATTGGCAACAAGTTCATCACAGCGAGCATAATAGAGATAAGTGCTGTGATATTCCAGAACACCAACCAGTTCCACTCACCGGGGAAGATGCTACCAATAGATAGGAAACCACCCACCTCCTTGTAGAGCTTCGTGTCGGGATTAACCATCATAACGAGCTGGTCCCAGTACGACTTAACCTGCTGAGCGCCAAGCATTACACCTGCGGGTATTGCCTCAAAGAAACCGTACTCCACATTGGTAATCTCAACAACCTCGGTTGGCTGGAGCGCAAGACCGATAAGACCCTCCTCATTGATAGATGTTGCAATTTCAACATATGTTGGGTGCTCAACATTTAGGCTATCAGTCACATAGCGCAACACGCGCACATTAGCGACTTCACCCTTGCGTGCTGCAAGCGCAGGGCGGATATCCTCCTCGCTATACATCTCTACTGAGTCCACAGCCACAATCTGATCACCTCTCATATAGCCGAGAGCTCTAACCTCCTCATTCATGCAGCTATCCACGATATATGGGCGCACGATAGGAGAATACATGCCTTTGAAGCTACGCTCCTCACGCATAGCGATAAGTCTATCCATAGGGATAATGAAGGTCATAGTATCGCGGTTACGCAACACCGTAACATTACGATCCGCCTCCGACAAAAGGAGCGTCATGCCAATATCCTCGGCATTGCCAATGGGTTGATTATCGATGCTGATGATACGGTCGCGGTCCTCGAAACCGAGCTCCTTAGCTGGCTGGCTAAATGTATAGCCATGCACAACATTATCGTTCAAAAGGTAGCTCTGACCCCATACGAAGAGTACACCCGCGTAGATTACCATCGCAGCAACAAGGTTCATAAAGACACCCGCAACCATCACTATAAGACGCTTCCACGCTGGCTTAGCACGCAACTCATCGGGTTCGGGAGCCATAGTACGCAACTCCTCCTTGACACGAGCCAAATCTGCCTCAATAGCAGCGACCTTCTCACGCCACACCATAGCCTCAGCCTCATTGCCTCTGCGATTGCTTTTCTTAAGCTCCGACTTGGCATTCTTGAGCTCATCCTTAAGTGCGCTCTCCTGATTGAAAAGCTTTTCACGGCTATCGTAGATAGATACATAACCACCGAGTGGCACCCAACCGATACCAAACTCCACGTTACCTATCTTTCGCTTGTAGAGCGAGAACCAGGGGTTGAAGAATAGATAGAACTTATCGACACGAATGCCAAACATACGTGCCGCCAAGAAGTGACCCATCTCGTGGATCGTAACCAACAGCGACAATGCAAGAACCAACTGCAATGCCTGAATCAATATTGAACTCATATCTTAATTAATTTTTATTTTTTTGTTGTCATAGTCTCTTAGCTGCTACTTCATCACGAGGCTAACGCTATAATCCGTCATTGCGAGGCTTTATACAACCTGTGGTAATCTCGTTCGGTCTGTCATGCTGAGCAAAAGCGAAGCATCTCGAGGTTTGCACTACCATCCACCGTCTCTGAGACCTTGAGATTCTTGAGTTCCTCGACCTTGCTCCGCCTCGGCATAACAAGTGAACTTGTTCTACACTCGGCTTAATCGCAACGTTCACTACGTTCAGAATGACAATCTATAACGCCCTCATTACTAATTACTAATTGCTAATTTATAGCCTCAGGTAGCGCTCTGCCAACATTCGCGACTCAGCATTTGAAGCAGTGTAGTCCTCAAGCGTAGGCTTTGCCACAAATGTCGCATTATCCAACGCATAGCGTATAGCGCCCACTATATCCAAATAGCCACACTTACCCTTAAGGAATGCTGCCACAGCAACCTCGTTTGAGCCATTCATCGTGCAGGCCGCAGTGCCTCCACGCTCCAAACACTCGTATGCAATGTCGAGTGCAGGATACTTCACCCTATCGGGCGCTGCAAAGGTGAGCGTTGGATAGTCCAAAATCGAGAACTGCTCCATAGGCTCACTCGCACGATCGGGGTACAAGAGAGCATAGCTAATCGGCGTGTGCATATCTGCCGAGCCGAGCTGCGCTTTAACCGAGCCATCGGTAAACTCTACCATAGAGTGCACAATAGACTGTGGGTGGATGACAACCTTGATTTTTGAAGGCTCAATATCAAACAACCAGCGCGCTTCAATAACCTCGAAACCCTTATTCACCAATGTCGCAGAGTCGATAGTAATCTTTGCACCCATAGACCACTGAGGGTGCTTCAAGGCCTGCTCTGCAGTGACATCCTTAAGTGCCTCGATGGGCATATTACGCAATGCACCACCACTGCAAGTTATGATAAGATTACGCACATTCGTACGCTTCTCACCCTCCAAGCACTGCATAATAGCCGAGTGCTCCGAGTCGATGGGTAAGATATCCACACCTCGACTCTTAGCTGCCGACATGATAACATCGCCACCTACGACCAATGTCTCCTTGTTTGCCAATGCAATACGCTTACCCTCCTCAATAGCTGCATAGGTGGGGTGAAGACCCGAATAACCCACTAATGAGTTAACAACAGTGTCACAATGAGAGTCGCGAACTATATCAATGATGGCATCACTTCCTGCAGCAACCTCTATCGACGTATCTGCAAGAGCCTCCTTGAGTGCCCCGTAGTGTCTCTCATCACCAATAACAACACGCTCAACACCGAACTCGCGTGCTTGCGCTGCAAGCTCCTGCCAGCGACTATGCGCAACAAGCGCCGTAACACTAAATCTATGAGGATTTCGACGCACGATATCGAGTGTCTGAACACCTATCGAGCCCGTAGAACCTAATATGCTGATTCTCTCCATATCTCTAAGTTTGTAGTTTATCTTCTAATATATCCTTCTCTAAAACAGTATATAACGTTCTGGATCAACAGCTGTTCCATCGCGCCATAATTCAAATGCCAATTCAAGACTCTGTGAGGCATCGCTATCCTCACCCTTGAGACGTCCTATGACGGTACCCGAGGTGATATGCTGCCCCTTGCGCACCAACACTTCACCCAACTGCTTATAAACCGACACATAACCCTCACCATGCTGCATGGCAATCATAGAGCCACCATCAGCATTACGCTGAATGCTGATTACCGTACCATTCTCTATTGCCATAACAGAATCATCACCCGTGATACTCACAATAGCCATATCGTAGCTCGACTCGGGGGCATCGAATGAGCGTATAACGCTACCACGCATCGGAGCATTGAACATTGCAGCCTCGGTCTTTAGTGGTTTGGTATTTGCTAATGAATACTCACCATCGGGACCCTCCAAGGCGCGACGCAAGAGAGAGTCGGCACGCGTTGGCATGATTGTCGACTTGTCATAACGAATGGTATCGGTCATAACCGTAGAGTGCAGCGTGGGGGTGCTGCCCATAAGAATAGTTGTCACCACCTCGTTATACCTCAACGAGTCGGACATTGTGCGCTCCATGGCATCGATACGCATTATGTTCTCAGTAAGTTCATCTGTCATACGCTCCGACTTTGTGCGGTAGCCAGGAAAGATATCAAGCACAGAGGTGTATGCCATAAGCACCATAAGCACAGCAACAATAACCATAAATGCCGCCACGACAACTGCTCCGAGGGTGAGTGGAGAGATGCTAATCTTCCAATCTACATTCTGAGTATCGCGGTCACTCATGGCTATCTGTCGTTTAGTGGTCAGGTAGTTCCAAAATCCGTTATTCATAGGTTCTAAGTTTTGCTTGTTGCATATGTCATGCTGAGCTTGCCAACGCATAATGTCAACTATACTATCGCGCGCATGCACATAATCGTGCAAAGATAACGAAAATAGCGGGATACTTTGTATATTATTATATTTTTTTTACCTTTGTGCTATTAAAAGATTATAAAAACGATTCTATACTATGGTAAAACCTACACTTTTGGTATTGGCAGCGGGCATGGGTTCGCGCTATGGTTCGCTCAAGCAGATGGATGGCGTAGGCCCTAACGGCGAGGCTATTATCGACTACTCCGTTTATGACGCTATTCGCGCAGGCTTCGGCAAGGTGGTGTTCGTAATCCGCCACTCTTTTGAGGCTGATTTTAAGGAGGTGTTCAACGCCGAGCGTTTCGGTCATAAGATTGAGGTGGAGTATGTATTCCAGGAGCTCGACTACCTCCCCGAGGGCTTCACACTCCCTGAGGGTCGCGTTAAGCCTTGGGGCACAAACCACGCAGTGATGATGGCAGCAAAGGCTATCAACGAGCCCTTCGCTGTAATCAATGCCGACGACTTCTATGGCCGCACAGCATACGCAACCATCGGCGACTACCTCAAGGGCTTGGAGGGTAGCGAGGGTCGCTACTGCATGGTGGGCTATCAGGTGTCGAAGACGCTCTCTGAGAATGGTACCGTATCGCGCGGTGTATGTACCGTAGACGATGAGGGCAACCTCCGTGGTATGGTGGAGCGCACACAGATTGAGCGCGTGGATGGCACCATCGTATTCCACGATGGCGGCGCTGACGAGCCCCTTGCAGAGGACACACCCGTGTCGATGAACCTCTTCGGCTTCACACCCGACTACTTCCGCCACTCGGAGGCATACTTCAAGGAGTTCCTCCCTGCAAACATCGACAACCTCAAGGCCGAGTTCTTCATCCCTCTTATGGTCAACAAGGTCATCAACGAGGGCACAGCATCGATGCGCGTGCTTAAGACCACATCTGACTGGTTTGGCGTGACTTACAAGGAGGATAAGCCCATGCTTATGGCAAAGATTGAGGAGCTTATCGCGGCGGGTGAGTACCCACGCAACCTTTGGGAGTAACAGCTATTGGCGACATACAATAACGAATTAGGGGTAGTTCAAACGGACCACCCCTATTCTTTTACACAATTAACTATTAAATAGAACTCTATTAAGTCTCATTACTACTCTTTGAAGAAGTCAAGATTCTCCTTCTCTGCCGAGAAGGATCTTTCACTCATACGCTTATAGAGACCCTCACGCGCATACCTCTGCTTCTTGCTCATCTCATCCGCGCCACGAATAGAGGCCTCGAAATGCATCACATTGGTGATTGAGATGTGTGCTGCCGCAGCCTCAACATCGTGGTTAGCACCCATATAGGCGAATATCCAACCGCGTGCCTTAAGTTCGTCGACCAACGCCTTGATAGCAGCACCACTATACTCCTTTGACGCATTCTCCATGCCATCGGTGACAATGGTCACAAGCACCTTGTCATCCGCCTTTACACACTCTCTTAGTGCGGTAAGCGACATGCCCATAGCATCATACAAAGCCGTGAGGCATGAGGGGCAATAATCCCTATCTGTCAAGTCCTTAACGCTATCGGCCGACACACAGTCAAAGAGCCTCTTAACGCTACTATTGAAGGATACAAAAGTCACAAAGTGCTCCTGACCCTCGTTCTCCTTTTGTGCCGCACGAATCGATTGTAGGGTCTCATTCACGCTGTCGATAGCCGCCTGCTTAATGCTCTGCATTGAGCCACTCTCATCCAAAATAATTAGGTTGTAAATCTTCATAATTGTCTGTTTTTTTAGTTTTAATTCACTTAATAATCTCCACCTCACTACGCGTAAGTACTGCCATGGTCTTTCCACCGCGCACACCTCCATAGAAGACATCCAAAACGCGGGCGAAGACATCATTCGGAGCAAGGTAGTCGAACATCGTCATCGAGGAGCGCACCTTACGCTCATCTATAGAGCCAAATATCTCATAGGCACTCCTATCCTCGTGCGCAAGCAATGCCTCACTTATCTCTCTGATGCGTGCTCCAAGCACTGGGTGCTCCAAGTATTGGCGCGCCTCCTCTACACTATCAATACCATAGTAGTTCGCCGTGCTACTATGCGCAAACTCCCTGAACTGCGGGAAGATATACCATATCCAATGGCTTGTTTTGCAACCATTGCGCACCTCACGCAATGCTTGCTCATATCCCGTCCAAGGATTTCTTTGCGCCTCCACAAAGCGTTCTATATCGTTCTTTGGTAGCATAACACTCTTCGTTTTATATTATTGAGCGAGACGCCCCACCAAATCTATCACACCACACTACAAAAAACCTCTCCGACCTGCTAAGGAGGGAGAGGCTTAGGCATATCGCAACGCTAACTATTACTCTATAAGCGAGATGCTGCGCTGGATAAACTCCGTAAGGTTCTTACCCTTGAGCATGCCGTTTGACAACAGAGCAAGGTCGATAATCTGGCGTACTTTGTTGTTTGCCTTGCCAATCTCCTCGAGGCGTGCATCGCGCTCGGTGCGGAGCTCCACGATGCGCTTAGACAACGACTCCTGCATATCGCGCTCCTCGGGTGTGAGCTCCTCGCTCTTCTTGCCCTTTATAGTCTCCTCGAAGCGGTGCTCCTCCTGCTCGGCAGCGGTAATCTTCTTACCCATGGTGCGGAGCTTGTCGCCATACTCGCGCTCCACCTCGCCAAGGATGTCGAGGACAATGGGGTGATTGCCGTTGACGGTGATGGTGAAGTTGTCGGGCATCTCACCATAGAAGCGGCTCATCTCGCCACCACTTGTCGCTGCCATATCCTTCATGCGGCGCATAAACTCGTTCTGTGTGATGACAACGGGGGCTGCATCCTTCGACATAGCCTCGAACGATACATGGTAGTGTATCTTGGCATCGGTAGGCATCTGGCTCTCGAAGACGGGGCGCATAATGTCCTGCTGCTCCGATGACAACGACATCGCAGCACGCTCCTCCTTGCGGATGAGGTTTTCAACTACATCGCTATCCACACGCACGAAGCGCACCTTCTCGTTCTTCGACTCGTAGTACTGGATGTAGTGACTGTCGAGCTGGCCATTCATCTCAAGGATGTCGTAGCCCTTAGCCTTGGCCGCCTCAACAAAGGCGTTCTTACCCTCGACATCGTCAACATAGAGGGCGATAGTGAAGCCATCCTTATCGGTCTGCTTCTCCTTGATGCTCTCGACATACTCCGCGGGGGTGTAATATTTGCCCTCGATGCTCTTGAGGAGCATGAAGTTAGAGGCCTTCTCGGCGAACTTCTCGTCGGTGAGGATGCCGTACTGGATGAAGATTTTGAGGTCATCCCACTTCTTCTCGTAGTCCTCGCGCATGGTATTAAAGAGCTCCTGAAGGCGGTCGGCAACCTTACGGGTGATATAGCTCGAAATCTTCTTCACGTTCGAGTCGCTCTGTAAGTAGCTACGCGACACGTTGAGCGGGATATCAGGAGAGTCGATAACACCATGTAGGAGTGTCAAGTACTCGGGTACGATGCCCGTAACCTCGTCGGTAACAAAGACCTGATTGCAGTAGAGCTGTATCTTGTTCTTCTGAATCTCGAAGTTGGAGTGCAACTTGGGGAAATAGAGGATACCGGTAAGGTTGAAGGGGTAGTCGATGTTGAGGTGGATGTAGAACAGGGGCTCCTCACTCATGGGATATAGGTCACTATAGAAAGCCTTGTACTGCTCCTCACTTATCTCCGTGGGCTTGCGCATCCACAATGGGTTGGTGTCGTTGATGATATTCCACTCCTCAGTGTCTACATACTTACCATCCTTCCACTCCTGCTTCTTGCCAAAGGCGATGGCGATAGGTAAGAAGTGGCAGTACTTACGGAGCAACTTCGCTATCTCGGTGCGCTGGGCATACTCGGCACAATCCTCCGAGATGTGTAGCACGATGCGTGTGCCGCGGTCGAGCTTCTCGTCAAGCTCCTCCATCTCAAACTCGGGCGAGCCATTGCAGCTCCAGTGCACACTCTTGGCATCGCTCTTAAAAGACTGCGTGAAAATCTCCACCTTGTCTGCCACCATGAACGACGAGTAGAAGCCGAGGCCAAAGTGGCCAATGATAGCCTGATCCTTATACTTGGCCATGAACTCCTCAGCACCCGAGAAGGCAATCTGGTTGATGAAACGGTCTACCTCCTCCATGGTCATGCCTATGCCTCGGTCAGTGATGGTGAGGGTTTTTGATGCCTCATCCACCGCGATGTGAATAGTAAGGTCGCCAAGTTCACCCTCAGCCTCGCCCTTCGATGAGAGAGTCTTAAGTTTCTGCGTAGCATCTACAGCATTAGAGACCAACTCACGAAGGAAAATCTCATGATCAGAGTACAAAAACTTCTTAATTACGGGGAAGATATTCTCTGTTGTTACCCCAATTTTACCACTCTTCATATCTACTATATTTTAATATATTTGTTACTTATAAAGTCTTAACTTCGAGTTTAGCATAGTGACAAACAGCGTGCCACCATCCAACTACTGACAAATTGTCACAAAACCATGACACGCTATGTCAGCACAGACTCATTAACGACGAATTTGAGACATCGCATAAATCAGACAATGGCTAATAGTCGCTCTATTTATAGAGATTTTCTTCGCACAAACATATAATATTTATGCGGGGTTTCTGCATATTATAGGCATAAAGGAATTATAGCAAATAAGAGGATAACAGAAAATAGGGCAATCATACATCAACACACACGCCATCAGGATAGCGACCATAAAGCAACCATAATATAAATATAAGGTAGACGCAGCAGATTGGTTTCTTGCGGGAGAGAACAACAGCAGGTAGCTATCCAAACAAACAGAACTATGTCTATAGGTAGAATGATGGCGGGACACTGAAGTAATTATCGTATCCCGCCATAAATATTGTAGTTCGAGAAAAAGACTATAATTCCGTGTAACTCTCAAACGTGCGATCGGAGTACATAACTATAATACGCTCCACCTTCTTTCCACTATTTTGAGATGTTGGAAAAATGGGAGCAAAATCATTTTTTGATATTTTTTTATCCTCCGAGGCTTCGATATTTGAAACTTCATCAAACGGCAGCACTGGAGACGAGGGTGGCACAACATCTGAAATCTCATGGCGAATAGTAGGGGAAGCGACCTCGCAACGGAAGATCGCATCGCTATCAAGTAAGAGCCAATCGGGGTTGAGATCAGGAAAAGCCTTGAGTATTTTAACTACCAAATCGAAGCTTGGCTTATTGCGACCAGAGATAATATGCGAGATTCCCGAAGGCTGTATATCCAACATTCGAGCAAGCTGCGTTGCTGTAAGAGCATTATGTTTGAGCAAAAACTCTAACTTTTCCTTCATAATCTGTAATTTTTACAAAGGTATAAAAATTATTTTTGTAAAGCAAATTTTTATTACAAAAGTAAAACGTGGAGAGTTGTTAATAACTCTTACATTTGTAATTTTTGAAATTATGTAAATTTACAAAAAACATAAGATATATAAATCAAATTAGGTAAAATTACGTAATCTACTATTATAATGCGTTTTACACAACATAAAGCACTATAATAACAATGTTTTAGTACAAAACTCAATCTAACGAGTCTTTAACAATAATAAGGGTTATATAAACATTGTAACTAACTGATATTAAGGTGTGTAAAATTAATAATCAAGCATTTTAACACCTTTAAAAATAGGTGAAATAGAGGGTTCAATAAAGTTCAATGATAATTGACAAATGTAACTATAAACAGTTATAAACAATGGCTCAGTGTATTACTTTTGTAACTTTCAACAACTATTTACATCGGTAACTGTTTTACAATTGTAATTACACATGTAAACAAATAATAAATTTACAACGGTAAAGCGCGAAAGTTTTGTGAAAATTTAGGATTGAGGGAGATGAATTAGATTATGTTAAATAAAATAGTAGGACACTATGTTAACAACATAGCGCCCTACTATTAATCAACAACTTACAAGTTGTTAACAAACAAAATTTACTGCAAAGACTTTGCGATTTCTATGAACTCTTCTGATGATAATTCGAGCTTCTGTGCGCCAAAATCAACATCCTTTTCGGTGTTCATAGGCACCAAATGGATGTGTGCATGGGGTACTTCAAGGCCCAAAACCACAGTTGCAACCTTTTTACATTGTGTAGTTGCCTGAATTTTCTTCGCAATCTGTTTTGCAAAAACAATCATCTCTGCAAGCTCATCATCCTCGAGGTCGTAAAAGTAGTCAACCTCGCGCTTGGGAATAACCAAAGTGTGCCCCTTTGCAAGAGGAGCAATGTCGAGAAACGCATAGAAACGCTCGTTCTCTGCAACCTTGTAACTGGGGATATCACCAGCTACAATTCGTGAAAAAATTGTTGCCATAATCAAGTTTGAAATTTAGTATAAAATTGGTACAATATTCAACTCTCTTTTTTGCGCTACTATCCTACCACTAATCCTTACATCCTACAAAGTTTACACACGGGCACAAATCTTAAGCACAGGTAAAAAGAAGATATAATTAATATAATGTAGTCCGCGCCTTGACACTATTATGTCGAGTTATGGAGGCACCGAGTAGAGCACTGTGCAATAGTCTGTGTTGTGAAACTACCCTACCAGCAACCACCAATTTCGCACTCACACAACTAAGTGTTTAGCATACGCTTCACCCTATCGACACCCTTAATTTTACGGATATTGTCGAGGAGCGAATTGAGACTCACGATATCCTTTACATACAAACTTATCGTTCCCTCAAAGATGCCATCGTGTGAGTGAATATTTATAGCACGCATATTTATGCTAAAATCTGCTGTGATAAGACGCGTTAAATCCAGCAGCGCACCAGGGCGGTCGACACCACTTATCTCTACAGTTGCAAGATACGAGACAGCCTTCTCGTGGGACCACTTAATCTCCTCCTTGACGATGTTGTCACCAGACTGCGCAGCAAGGCGAATGAGCGTATCACACGTCGACTTATGCACAACGATAACACCACTCTTTGGATCGCGATAGCCAACGACATTGTCACCTGGAATGGGCTCGCAACACTCCGCCATAACAAATTCGGGAGAGTCCCCCCTACTCAGCTCACTATACTTGACATCATCGAGCGATACGGCATCATCATCCAAGTCTACATCATCAATATCATCGCCCGCAGCATCACTCTCCGAGCCTGGCAGAAGGAGTTTCCAGAACTTTAGAATCTTGCGCGAAGAGTTCTCCTTAAGCAGCTTATCGAGGTTGTCAAGACTGATGATTCCAGCACCAATCTTGCTATAAAACTCATCCTTATTTCGGCACTCGTAGGCAGGCATAAGCTTTCTGAGAACACGTCCGTTTAGCGTAACATTATACCCCTCAAGGCGCGTGCGCAGAAGCTCCATGCCGTAGTTTATGTTATCCTCGCGCTCACGCTTCAGGTGGTCCTGAATAGACTGGCGTGCCTTACTTGTGATGACAGCATCGAGCCACTCGGCCTTTGGGCGTGCATTCTCCGCGGTGATAACCTCAATCTGATCGCCACTATTTAACAGCGTCGTCACGGGCATTATTCTATGGTTAATCTTCGCACCTATGGCATGGTCGCCAATCTTTGTATGTATCTCATATGCAAAGTCCAACACCGATGCTCCATAGGGCAGCGACTGTGGCTCACCCTTAGGCGTGAAGACAACAATATCGCTCTTATACAGCGAGAGTTTGAAGTTATCGAGGAACTCCAGCGCATTCTCCGAGGGGCTATTCAGCGCATCGCGCACCTTCTTTAGCCAGCGGTCGAGGCCATCCTCCTCCTGCGTAATTGATGCGTGCTTATACTTCCAGTGTGCGGCAAAGCCACGCTCCGCAATGTCGTCCATACGTTCAGTACGCACCTGCACCTCCACCCATGTACCCTCGGGGCCCATAACCGTAGAGTGCAACGCCTCGTAGCCGTTGGACTTGGGTATGCTTATCCAGTCGCGCAAGCGGTCGGGCTTGGGAGTGTAGATGTCCGTGACGCACGAATATACCTGCCAGCACTGCGTCTTCTCCGATGGGAAGGGCAGAGCCTTAAAGACGATGCGTATGGCGAAGAGGTCGTAGACCTCCTCAAAGGGAATCTCCTTGCGGCGCATCTTGTTCCATATGGAGTAGATACTCTTTACGCGTGCCGATATCTCATACTGGAACTTATTGCGGTCCAGCACCTCGCGTATGGGGGCTATGAAGCGCTCGATATACTCCTCGCGCTCGCTCTTTGTAGCGTCAATCTTACGGCGGATATCCTCGTACTCCTCCGGAAAGCGATACTTCATACAAAGGTCCTCCAGCTCGCTCTTTATGGCGTGCAGACCAAGGCGGTATGCTAAGGGCACGAAGAGGTATATTGTCTCGCTCGTAATCTTTATCTGCTTATTGTGGGGCATGGCACCCAGCGTGCGCATGTTGTGCAGACGGTCAGCAATCTTGATGATGATGACGCGCACATCGTCCGAGAGCGTGAGCAGCACCTTACGGAAGTACTCCGCCTGCTCCGTAGTGTCATTTTTGTAGACACCCGCCATCTTCGTCAGGCCATCCACCATCGAAGCAATCTTAGGCGAGAAGATGCGCGAGATGTCTTCTACGGTGTACTCCGTATCTTCGACCACATCGTGCAAGAGTGCCGCTACGACCGACTTCTTGCCGAGACCTATCTCTCGGACACAGATTATAGCCACCTCAATAGGATGGATGATATATGGCTCACCCGAGCGACGGCGCACACCCTTATGCGCCTCCTTGGCCAACAGAAAGGCGCGCTTGACAAATTGCCAGTCGTCCTCCCTCTTGCACACCTTCGCCTTGCGGCACTCATCCTGCAACTCTTGCCACTTCTCCTCTATGAGTATTTCATCTTCGGGTGTATACTTCATACCTCAATGTTTTATATATACGCCAAAGCACGACTACCCTACTGGCAGCCGTGTTTGGGTTGTGTTGATAATCTTTAGTCGATCAATAACAGGGACTTAATTAACGATAAATTAGCCCTACTATACGACCTCTATCTCGCCGAGTTCTCGCTCATAGCCTGGCGAACGCGCATCTCAATCTCCTCCATAAGCTGGGGGTCATTCTTTAGTGCCTCCTTCACAGAGTCGCGACCCTGACCTATCTTCTTGTCGCCATACGAGAACCACGAGCCTGACTTCTTGATAATCTCGTAGTCCACGCCGAGGTCGATAATTTCGCCCATCTTTGAGATACCCTCGCCGAACATGATGTCGAACTCCGCCTTCTTGAATGGGGGTGCCACCTTGTTCTTCACCACCTTAACCTTGGTGCGTGTGCCGAGCTGCTCTTCGCCATCCTTGATTACCGAAGCGCGACGAATGTCGATACGCACGCTGGCGTAGAACTTAAGCGCATTACCACCCGTTGTAGTCTCTGGATTACCATATACCACGCCAATCTTGTCGCGGAGCTGGTTGATGAAGATACAAACGGTCTTTGTCTTCGAGATTGACGCTGTGAGCTTACGCAATGCCTGCGACATGAGGCGCGCCTGGAGACCCATCTTCGAGTCACCCATGTCGCCCTCAATCTCCGCCTTGGGCGTGAGCGCAGCCACGGAGTCGATGACGATGATGTCGATGGCACTTGAGCGAATCAACGAGTCGGCAATCTCCAACGCCTGCTCGCCATTGTCGGGCTGCGACACGAGAAGGTTGTCTACATCTACGCCCAACTTCTGCGCATAGTAGCTGTCGAAGGCGTGCTCCGCGTCGATGAACGCTGCGATGCCACCCGCCTTCTGCGCCTCGGCGATAGCGTGTATTGCGAGGGTTGTCTTACCTGATGACTCAGGACCGAAGATCTCGATTACACGACCCTTGGGGTAGCCACCTACGCCCAACGCCATATCAAGCGTAATTGAGCCTGTGGGAATCACAGGGACATCTGCCACGGTCTCGCTCGACATGCGCATGATAGAGCCCTTGCCGAAGTCCTTCTCAATTTTATCCATCACTGCCGACAACACCTTCAATTTGTCAGCACTAACCTGTACTTTCTCTGCCATAATATATCTGTTTTATTTCGTTTATTTTTCGTCCAACAACTTGACAATCTGACCGTAAGAGTCCTTCGTGTCTACCTTCTCGATGATGTGGGTTACGCGAGCCTCGCTATCCAACAGCAGCGTTGTGCGCACGATGCCCATATACTCTCTGCCACACATCTTCTTCTGCTGCCATACGCCTACGGCCTCCGAGAGCGAGTGGTCCACATCGGCAAGGAGCGTGAAGTTTAGCTCGTGCTTAGTGCAGAAGTTCTGGTGCGACTTAACAGAGTCGGGACTCACGCCGACAATTTTGTAGCCACGCGCAAGGAGCTCTGCCTTACCATCGCGAAGGCTCTTAGCCTCGAGCGTACATCCCGAGGTGTTGTCCTTGGGGTAGAAGTATAGAACCGTGGGCGAGCCCTTTAACTCGTTGAGCGTAAAGCTCTCACCACTCTGCGTCACACTTGCGAACTCTGGAATCTGGTCACCTATCTTAATATTTATCTTGCTCATAGTTATATCTCGTTTTTGTTTATTTTATTATTCACTCTCAAAGTTACTATTTTTTTCCTAAAACGAGAAATATAGCCACTAATTTTTATTTATATAAACATAGGAAATAGTTATACGACCTTCCTATATAGATACCCTACGCTTCGCGTGTTATGTGCACCTGAGCGAGGAAGTCCGCCTCGGTGGTATTAAGGCGATAGCGG
Source organism: Alistipes sp. (assembly GCA_045634765.1). Classification (GTDB taxonomy): domain Bacteria; phylum Bacteroidota; class Bacteroidia; order Bacteroidales; family Rikenellaceae; genus Alistipes. The sequence continues at coordinate 3,280 of JAZRAW010000066.1, read as the reverse complement.
CACGCTGGGCAGCGCATGGCACACTCTGTGTCTATGTGCATATTGCCAACAAACTCCGCATCACACAGCGTAGCATAGTAGCTATTAACGCTATACTCAGTATGCGTGCCACAGTGGCGACAGTCAATGGTGTAGTTTAGTTTCATAGTAGTGGTAGTTTTAGGTTTATCGTTTAGTTTCACGATGCAAAGTAACCACCACTTTTTGACAGGTATCGTCAAAGGCGAAAAAGATTGAGAATTTAGGAAATTTAGGAAGTGTAGAGAATGTAAAGAACTTAGGGAATTTAAGGAAATTAGAGAAAAATAACCACCAACCCCAAACTCCTTAAACTCCCTAAACTCCCTACATGCTCCCCTACCCACACCCCACGGCCCAATTTCTTGTCAGAGTGGTGTGGTAGTGGTGCATCACAAAAGAAACCACCTTGGGATAGTACACTTTAGTACAGCCCAAGGTGGTTTACTTTTAGTATTGTGCCGCTAACGCGCCACTATCACAAGAAATTAATTTATGATTAGAAGACTGCAGATACAACGCTCGGCAAAAATGCCGTCGATGGGTAGTACTCGATGTACATCCCATTGACGGCACTTTTTGTTAGCGGCAGTAGATGTCTGCCTTATAATCATAAATTTACAAGGGGAGGAAGGCAAGCAAGATACCCGCCGCAACTGCTGAACCGATAACGCCCGCTACGTTAGGACCCATAGCGTGCATCAAAAGGAAGTTGCCGGGGTTAGCCTGCTGACCAACAGTCTGCGATACACGCGCTGCCATAGGCACAGCCGACACACCTGCAGAACCGATAAGTGGATTAATCTTCTCCTTACTGAAGAGGTTCATGATCTTGGCCAAGATAACGCCAGATGCTGAACCGAATGAGAACGCCACGATACCCAATGTGAGGATGCCGAGAGTGTTCAAGTTAAGGAAGGCATCAGCAGTTGCTGTAGCACCTACAGAGATACCGAGGAAGATGGTAACGATGTTCATCAACTCGTTCTGCACGGTCTTTGACAAACGCTCTGTAACGCCGCACTCCTTCATCAAGTTACCCAACATCAAGCAGCCGATAAGTGGTGCTGCAGAGGGCAAGAGGATGGCGATGATAACGGTGATAGCGATAGGGAAGATAATCTTCTCGCGCTGTGACACTGTGCGAAGCTGCTTCATCTCAATCATGCGCTCCTTCTTTGTAGTCAAGAGTTTCATGATAGGGGGCTGGATAACGGGCACAAGTGCCATGTAAGAGTATGCAGCCACCGCGATAGGACCGAGCAAGTGGGGCGCGAGCTTCGATGTGAGGTAGATAGCGGTAGGACCATCAGCACCACCGATGATACCGATAGAACCACTCTCCCAGTAGTTGAAGCCGAGAACCAACGCACCGATAAATGTTGCGAAGATACCAATCTGTGCTGCAGCACCCAAGAGCAAGCTCTTAGGGTTAGCAATAAGTGGACCGAAGTCAGTCATCGCACCTACACCGATGAAAATCAAACAGGGATAGATACCGAGCTTAACACCGAGGTAGAGGTAGTCCAAGAGGCCTGCTGAACCAAGAGCGAAGTCTGCCCAGTGAACATGACCATTAGCAAAGAAATCTGCATGGAACATACCTGCACCAGGCAAGTTGGTCAAGAGCATACCGAAGGCAATAGGCATCAAGAGCAATGGCTCGAACTTCTTAACGATAGCCAAGTAGAGCAACACGAACGATACGAGAAGCATAACGCCATAGCGCCAGTCGTCCATAAGACCCTTGAAGCCAGCCTGATCGATAAAGTCGTTAATAGCCTTACCTACGCTAAAGTTATCGTCGATATGGGCGTTAGAACGACCCTGTGAGCTTGCCTGTGGCTCACCAACCATAGTAAACTCTACAGTGACATTATCGTTCTTATCAAGAATCTGAAGTTTTGTTACATCCTCCTTATTCTCATCCTTATAGCGAATCTGTCTAAGGTCATACGACGTAGTTCCAATCTCCGTGGTGGCCATGAGCTTCTCAGAACCATCCTCAGAACCATCCAATGCCTTATCATCACTCTGCTCGACAAGTTTCTGCTCATCTACCCCAGGAGTCTCCTGTGCCATAGCGGGAACTGCAACTACGAGCATCACTGCCGAGAGAAGCAATGAAAAATATAGTTTTACACTCTTCATATTACGTTAATAATTAAAGAGTTAGTATTACTCGAGGTCGATGAGAGCCTCACCCTGCTGGACAGCCTTACCCTCAGTAACGTAGATCTTCTTAACCTTACCAGCAGCAGGAGCCATGATCTCATTCTCCATCTTCATAGCCTCAAGAGTCATGAGAACCTCACCAGCCTTAACTGCCTGACCCTCCTGTACCTTAATCTTAGATACGTTGCCTGGAAGTGGTGACTTGATTGAGCCTGCGTTGCCAGAGATAACCTGCTCGGGGACATCTACGAAGTCGCCACCAGACTGTGAAGGCTTAACGGCTGCAATCTTAGGAGATACGATAGCCTCCTCCTTCTCAACCTGTACGGTGTAGCTCTTACCATTAAGCTCGACACGAGCTGTGTTGCGCTCTGTCTCCTCAACGATGGCCTCGTAGCTCTTGCCATTAATATTGAATTTGAATTTCTGCATAATTGCGTGTTTGATCTTTTGGTGTTAGGTTTACAATTGTTTGTTAATGTTACGCACCTGCCATGCCGAAACATCGTGGTTCTGGCGGAAGGTGAGCACATCGCTCTCCTCATCGTGACGATTGAAGAAGAGGTTGACAGCCATAGCGATGGCTGCCACCTCCTCGTCAGAGATACCGTCAGATGATACTGCTGCAGGGGCTGGTGCAGCGCTCTTACGCTCCTTGAAGATTACACCGAAGAGCTTCAAGATAAAGATAAGAAGCACAAGCACAGTAAACACCAAACCGATGCTCACAAGTGCCATAAGGCCTGCATTACCCCAATTTACTGTTGATGCAAGAATCATCATAACTTACTTATATATTATTATAAGACTACAAAGGAATGTTGTTATGACGCTTTGCAGGATTCTCCAAACGCTTGTTGCGCAATGACTCCAAAGCACGAATCACGCGGAAACGAGTGTTGCGAGGCTCGATAACGTCATCGATATAGCCGTAGCGTGCTGCGTTGTAGGGGTTAGAGAACTTGTCGCGGTACTCCTGCTCCTTCTCCTCAACAAACTTCTTCTTGTCCTCAGCATTCTCGAATGAAGACAACGCCTTAGCGTGCAATACCTCAACAGCACCACTTGCACCCATAACTGCGATCTC
>JAZRAW010000065.1:0-10601 GCA_045634765.1 Alistipes sp. | reverse complement strand
GCTGAGTGCATCTCACGCGGTGTCTATGAGACATACAAGGAGCGCAACCTCCGCTACTCACAGGTTGTACCCTTCACCATGACCGAGGAGAAGAACTCTGGCACTAACCTCCCCGCACAGATAGACATCTACGCTGGTCACCCCGGCATGGAGTACGAGTTCTTGTTCATCACTAAGGGTGGTGGCTCGGCAAATAAGACCTTCCTCTACCAGCAGACAAAGGCGCTCTTGAATGAGGAGTCATTGACAAAGTTCATTAAGGAGCATATCCTCGACCTCGGTACATCGGCATGTCCTCCCTACCACCTTGCATTGTGTATTGGTGGTACATCAGCAGAGATGTGTCTCTCAACCGTTAAGAAGGCCTCTGCAGGCTACCTCGACGAGCTCCCAACATCGGGTAACGAGGGTGGCCGTTGCTTCCGCGACCTCGAGTGGGAGGCAAAGGTGGAGAAGATTTGCCAGGAGATTGGCCTCGGCGCACAGTTTGGTGGTAAGTACTACGTTCACGACGTACGCGTCATCCGCGCACCCCGCCACGCTGCATCATGCCCCGTTGCTATCGGCGTAAGCTGCTCTGCAGACCGTAACATCAAGGCTAAGATTACCCCCGAGGGTATCTTCCTTGAGCAGCTCGAGAAGAACCCCGCACGCTTCCTCCCCGCTGAGGCTCCCGCAATGTCGCCCGCAGTAGACATCGACCTCGACGAGGGTATGGATAAGGTACGCGAGATTCTCTCAAAGTACCCCATCAAGACACGCCTCAACCTTAAGGGTACACTTGTTGTAGCTCGCGACATCGCACACGCCCGCATCAAGCAGATGCTCGACGAGGGTAAGCCTATGCCCGAGTACTTCAAGAAGCACCCCGTATACTACGCAGGTCCCGCAAAGACCCCCGCAGGCATGGCGTCAGGCTCATTTGGTCCTACAACCGCAGGCCGTATGGACTCATACGTTGACCTCTTCCAGAAGGCTGGTGGCTCTATGGTCATGGTAGCCAAGGGCAACCGCTCACAGCAGGTTACCGACGCATGTAAGGCTAACGGTGGCTTCTACCTCGGCTCTATCGGTGGTCCCGCAGCTATCCTTGCGAAGAACTCTATCAAGAGCGTTGAGGTTGTAGACTTCGAGGAGCTCGGCATGGAGGCTGTACGCAAGATATATGTTGAGAACTTCCCTGCCTTCATCATCGTAGATGATAAGGGTAATGATTTCTTTGCTGACTACGCACATTAAAATTGTATAGCAGGGTTATTTTGTCACTTAGCTTGAGAGCGAAATGCTCACATACATTTTAGTATGCTCCGCTTTCGCTCTCTGCGACTAATCACCAAACTAACCCTACTCTCCAATTTTAATTGGTGGTGGGGTATGGTGAGGCGGTCAGGCTTGCACAACAAGAAATAGTATGCCCTACTCTCCAATTTTAATTATTAGGGAGATTAAGGAATTTAGGGAGATTAAGGAGTGGGAGTGGTAAGCTCTCTCTAAACTCTCTAAATTCCCTAAACTCTCTTATATAGCTTCCCTCGCATTACGCAATAAAGCGCTATCCGAGGCGTTTGACAAGTATCGGAGAAAAAGATAATTTTGTATGATGAGATTACGTCATTTCATGCTTGTGCTCTCTCTGCTCATGCTATCGTGGGCCGCTTCGGCACAGGTATCATTTACGGTGGATGCCCCAGCACTAACGGCTCTTGGACGTCCCTTCAATGTAGCCTTCACAATTGATGCAGAGCCCGAGCAGAACAGCTTTAAGGCCCCAGAGTTCAATGAGAACTTCGATGTCTTGGCTGGACCCTCAACATCAGTAGGTAGGTCCATGCAGTTTATCAACGGCAAGCAGTCGTCGAGCTACAACTATACCATTACATATACCCTCATGCCTCGCGAGAGTGGTACATTCACCATAGGCTCAGCGTCGGTCAAGGTAGATGGCAAGACATACACCACAAAGTCGCTACCCGTGGAGGTGATAGCCGAGAACCAGGGCGCGGAGGGTAGCAATAAGAGCTCATCGTCAGGTAGTAGCATAGGCAAGGATGATATCGTACTGCGCCTTAAGGTCTCAGATACAGAACTATACAAGGGTGAGTCGTTGCGTGCCTCATTGGTGCTCTACACGCGTGTGGATGTCGAGAGCATAGAGAGCCTCACGATGCCTCCCTTCGATGGTTTTTGGTCGCAGGAGCTAACCTTCGACAATGCCCCCTCGCGCGAGGAGTACAACGGTAGGGTCTACGAGACCTTCAAGATTACGGAGTTGCTCCTCTCGCCACAGGAGAGTGGTGAGATTGTTATTCCCGAGGCGGTAATGGGTGTTGTGGCGCGTATTGTAGATAAGCGCAACTACAACCCCATCTTCGGTGGCAGTCAGGTATATCGCGTGTCGCGCGAGCTGAAGAGTGCCCCCGTAACAATAAAGGTTAAGGAGTTTCCCGAGGGTGCTCCGCTGTCGTTCAACGGCGCGGTGGGTAGCTTCTCACTTCGCAGCACTATGCCCGAGACAGAGGTAGATGCCAACAGTGCAGACCAGATTGAACTTACAATATCTGGTACGGGCAACCTCAAATTCATTACAGCGCCCCGCATAACGCTCCCCGATAGCTTCGAGGTCTACGACACAAAGGTTGTGGACAACTGCAAAATCACAGCTACGGGGACTACGGGAAGCCTTACATACACCTACCCCTTTGTGGCGCGCTCGGCGGGCACGTTTACCATTCCAAGCATAGAGTTCTCATTCTTCAATCCCGAGACACAGGCATACGAGACCCTCGCAACGGAGCCCTTCACACTCGTAGTTAAGGATGATGGCAGTGGTGCTTTAGCCTCTTCTGCCTCATCGAGCTATAACTATGGTGCTCCTATGCGCCAACTCGACCGCGACATACGCTTTATACACACTGGAGACCTCCCCAATAGGGCGGCAGCAGCCTTTATCTTCACACCTCTCTATTGGTTGGTCGTGGTGCTCATCGTGGCCCTAACTATCGTGCTCTTCGTGGTGTTGCGCAGGCGTATCCGCGAGCGTAACAACACCGTAGCGCGTCGTATGCGTCATGCCGATAAGATTGCAGTGCAGCGTCTACGCATGGCGGAGCGATATATGAACGAGCATAATCGTCACTCCTTCTACGAGGAGATGCTACGCGCCATGTGGGGCTATATCGGCGATAAGTTCAACATCCCTGTTGCGAGTCTCACGAAGGAGAAGATTCGCGAGGAACTATATCGTCGCAACGTGGCGGAGGCTACGGCGGAGCAGTTCTGCGAGATTATATCGCGCTCGGAGGAGGCTCAATATGCACCCTCGGCTACGGGTGAGATGGATGAAATCTACGCTGAGGCTGTAGAGGTCATATCGAAGATTGAATCGGCAGTAAAAAAGTAGTGCAATGAGAGATAGATTATACAATATAGTATGTGCAGTGATGGCTGGTGTGGCAACGCTCTTTATAGTTGTGCCAGGCTATGCTGCTGATAGCAAGACTACGGCGCGCGCAAGTTGGAAGGCGGGCATCGAGGCATACAACGCAAAGGACTATGCTGAGGCTGTCGAGGCCTTCGAGACCGTTGTAGCAAGTGGCTACGCCTCGGCTGATGTCTACTACAACTTGGCAAATGCATACTTCAAACTCGGTCAGCAGAGCGAGTCGTCGCGACCCTTCGCTGGTGGCGAGCTTGGTTGCGCAGTGCTCAACTATGAGCGTGCCCTGAGGCTCGATCCCACGATGGATGATGCTCGCTACAACCTCGATATAGCAAAGGACCTAACCAACGACACTGAGGCTGTGCCCGAGAGTTTTATTGTGCGCGTGTGGCACTCCGTAGCAGGCATTATGACAACAAATGGCTGGGTTACGCTATCGCTCGTGATGCTTGGTGTGACAGCTGTTATGGTGCTCCTATACCTCTTGCACGACTCTGTCACTCTGCGCAAGATATCCTTCTTTGTGTCGCTTGCTACGATGGTTGTGTTCATCCTTAGCACCATCTTCTCCATAGTGCAGTTGATGGCATCGGACAAGGATAACCGTGCTGTTATTATCACCCACGACACAACCCCTGTGCACGCCTCACCCGATAGTGGCTCGAAGATTATCCGCGAGCCCTCGCAGGGTGTAACCGTTGAGGTGGAGCGCGAGCAGGGTGAGTGGAGCGAGGTGCGCTTTGCCGATGGTGAGAAGGGTTGGGTGCGCACTACAAATGTTGAGATTATATAGTTTGCGCCATGTCAAAGCTGCTTGATGATGTATGCTCGGAGCTTCAGCGCCTGCCAGGCATTGGTCGCCGCACGGCGCTACGCCTCGCTATGCACATGCTCAAGATGGAGCCCGATACCGTAGACTCGCTGTCGAATAGCATAGCGCGCTTCCGCCACGATATACGCTACTGCCGAGGTTGCAACAACCTCTCGGATGCGGAGCTATGTCCCATATGTATGGATGCCAACCGCGACCACTCGACAATATGTGTTGTGGAGCAGGTGGCAGACCTCATGTCTATAGAGAATACGGGGCAATACAAGGGTCTCTACCACGTCTTGGGTGGCGTTATCTCGCCTATGCAGGGCGTAGGACCCTCCGACCTAAAGATTGACCTGTTGTGCGATAAGCTGCTTACAGGGGCGGTAAAAGAGGTTATTATCGCTATATCGACATCGGTGGAGGGCGAGACCACACTCTTCTACCTTATGAGTCGCCTCAAGGCATTTCCCGATGTTAGGGTTACGACCATCGCGCGAGGCATAGGCTTTGGCGATGAGTTGGAGTATGTCGATGAGCTCACCATCACGCACGCCTTGTTAAACAGAAGAGAGATATAGCGACTGTGTGATTCTTAACTAATTAGTAATGAGTAATTAGCAATTAGTAATAGCGTTGACAATGTTGACACTATACGCTGTCATTCTGAACGTAGTGAAGAATCTCCTCAATGACAATACACTATCAACGTTGTCTATGGTCGGCTTCGAGGAGAATCTTCGCTGCGCTCAGGGTGACAGAGGACTGCGGGGGGATTGCCACGGCTTGTTCCAAGCCTCGCAATGACGGAGCATAGCATCGACATCGTAACACCAATGCCCCGCCCAAAAATCACGAAATAACGTAATAACAGGGGGTGGGGGGTGTGTTATTAATGTTATTAAGTGTGATAAACCAATTAATAATGAGTAATTAGCAATAGCGTTGACAATGTTGACACTATACGCTGTCATTCTGAACACTCACTATGTCATTCTGAACGAAGTGAAGAATCTCCTCAGTGACAACACACTATCAACGTTGTCGCTTGTCGGCTTCGAGGAGATGCTTCGCTTTGCTCAGGATGACAGAGGACTGCGAGGAGATTGCCACGGCTTGTTCCAAGCCTCGCAATGACACACACAAATAAGATTACTAATTACTAATTCCTCACTACTCATTTAAAAAAAAATAGCCCCGAATAGAGGGCTATTTTTTGTTATCTGCGTAGGTCCATTGTTGTGGGAGCCTGGTAGATGCGTATGTCAAAGAGTGGCGCGAGGGCCAAGACATGTGAGACAATCTCTGTTTGAAGATGCTCGTGTGGCACCCACTTGACATCTGAGGTGAAGAAGTACAACTCGATGGGTAGTCCCCACTCCGTAGGCTGCAACTGACGCACCATAGAGAGCATCTTGTGGTTCACGCGGGGGTGGTTATCAATAAAGCGATTGATGCAACGGATGTAGAGGTCGACATTGGTGAGTCTAACGCCCTCGATGCTCTCCGTAGCCACACCCTTCATAAGGTCGCTTGTGATGGCGTTGTTGCTGAGACGCTCAATAAGTGCATCGTCGGCAAAGCTGATGCTTGTGATGTCGACATTTAGCGAGCGCTTGATGCGTCGTCCACCAGAGTCGAACATGGCCTGCCAGTTGTCAAATGGCTCGCTGATAAGCAGATATGGTGGAATAGTCTGAAGCGTATTGTTCCATGCGCGAATCTTAATGGTTGTAAGCGTGACCTCCTCGACCACGCCATCTATGCCGCGCGACTCCATCTCAATCCAGTCGCCCACCTTGAGCATGTTGTTTAGCGATAGCTGCACGCCCGCTATAAGGCCCATGAGGCTATCCTTGAAGATGAACGATATCACCGCTGCCGAGGCACCGAGACCCGTAAGAAGCAGCATGGGTGACTTGTTCAGTAGTATCGATATGATGAGTATGAGGCCTATGATTACGAGTATCACATTGCAAGTCTGCAGAAGACCTCTAATAGGCTTGCCCTGGAGTCCTGGGCGCTGCTCGATAAGCTCGTATAGGGCTCTGAGCAGCGAGTATACAAAGAGTAGACCCGCGATGACAATCCATATGTCAATGATGCTATACATAGCGCCCTGCAACCATAGGCTTGAGACGCTCAACGCATGGATGATTGATGGGAGTGCGAGCTTGAAGATTACGGGCGTGATGATGTTACTCATGCGGCGCATAACCACGCCATCAAAGAGGATGTCATCCCATGTGAATTTTGTCTTGTGGACAAACCATAGGACAAAGCGTATGACGCCGAATCGCATCACCGAGTTGATAAGAAGGATGATTAGGATGATGATTAAAAGCATCACCCAGCCCTCTAAGGTGGCTGCGGTCTTAGGCGTGAAGCCTGCGCTTAGCATCGCATTATGTATCCACACTTGCAGTTGTGGTGTCGTCATATCCATATGTTGGTAGTTTGGGGTTAGTCGGGTGTTAGAAGGCTATACCAACGCCTATAAACACGCTCTGGTCGAGGCGTTTGCGATTTACATCTTTGTGGCTGTAGCCAAAGGGCTCTTTGATTACGGGGCGGGGATTCATCATAAGCGCCTGATATCCTAAGGTGATGTCGATTTTGTAGTCCTTATCGGGGGCCTGAATACGCACACCTACGCCTCCAGCTCCCGTAGCGCCAAAGCGCACACCCTTCGTAAACACGGCGTTAGTACCGAGGTTAACGAAGTTGAAGAGGCAGGTCTTACGCTGGCCATAGAAGTAGTGTGCCGTAGCGTAGATGGGCACCGATGTGTAGTCATACTGTATCTGCGCACCAAGCTCCATACCCACTCTCCAGTGGTTGGTGATGTGGTAGCCGCCATTGAGCAACAGGCTACCGCCGAACTTGGCGTGGCTCTTGTATGCGCTTACGGGTGACTCGTTAGCCACGCGCATATAGTCGAGCTCGTAGAAGATGAGGTTGGCGCGTGCCGAAGCACCCCACTCCCAGCCTGAGTAGTTGCGTGTCTTGCGCTCTATCTCCTCGGGTGTCTCGCGACGCTTAGCCTCAGCCGAGGGTATGGCAAGTAGTGCAAAGAGCACAAAAAGTAGTATCTTCTTCATATTTGGTCAGTTCTATTGTCTTAAGTTTAACGCTATGTATGAATTGTTAGATGTTTCGCACATGACGCTCCCATGCCCATGCAGCACGCAAGGTGTCGCGTAGCTCACGCTCGGCATGCCAGCCCAATACCTCGTTGGCGCGTGTGGTATCTGCCCATACGGCTGTGACATCGCCAGCGCGGCGGGGTGCTACTTTGTAGTTGAGCTTTAGGGAGTTTGCCTCCTCGAAGCCGTGTACAAGCTCGAATACCGATACGGGCTTGCCTGTGCCGATGTTGAAGACCTCGTAGCGCTCGGTGTTGTGCTTGCCCACCATGCGGTCGATGGCGTGGACATGTGCGCGTGCCAGGTCTACGATGTCGATATAGTCGCGGAGGCATGAGCCGTCGGGGGTGGGGTAGTCGTCACCGAAGATGCTCAAGCACTCGCGTATGCCTGCTGCGGTCTGTGTGATGTAGGGCACGAGGTTGTTTGGAACACCGCGGGGCAGCTCGCCTATGAGTGCCGAGGGGTGCGCACCGATGGGGTTGAAGTAGCGGAGCGCGATGCCTGAGAGACCCTCCGTTGCTGAGACCATGTCGCGAAGTATATCCTCGCTCATCTGCTTGGTGTTGCCATAGGGCGATGTCGCTGGCTTGCGGGGTGTAAGCTCCGTTACGGGGAGCACATCCGCATCTCCATAGACCGTAGCCGAGGATGAGAAGACAACATTTTTGCGACCATACTCCTTCATCAACTCAAGGATGTTGACTAACGAGATGAGGTTGTTGCGGTAGTACTTCATGGGCTCTGCCACCGACTCGCCAACGGCCTTGAATGCGGCGAAGTGTATAGCGGAGTCGAAGTCGTGGGCCTCGAATACGCGGCGCATAGCCTCCTTATCACAGCAGTCTGCCTCAATGAAGGTGGGTGTTACGCCCGTAATCTTATGGATGCCATCGAGGGATGAGGCATCGCTATTTGAGAAGTTGTCGACGATGACAACCTCATATCCAGCATTGATAAGTTCTACAGCAGTGTGCGAGCCGATATATCCTGCACCTCCTGCAACGAGTACTCTTTTATTCATAGATAGACATATTTTCAACATACAAAGGTAAAAATTTTATCGCAAACAAAGGGGTATTGTTTGGATATTTTTAGCGGACGCCCAAAAATCGTGCACTCAGACGCATCTTTATAGAATAAAAAGAGTAACTTTGTGGGTGTAAAAGAGAATAAAAATACAAAGTCTAAGATTATGAAAGTATACAAATTTGGAGGTGCTTCGGTTAAGGATGCTTTTGGAGTGCGCAACCTCCTCGATATAGTTACAGGTGAGAAGGAACTCTTTATCATCGTCTCGGCGATGGGCAAGACAACGAATGCCCTGGAGGGTGTCTTTGCTGCTATGCAGCAGGGCGACGAGGCGTTGGCCATAAGCCGCATAGATGAGAGCTACGCATATCATCGCACAATTATTGATGACCTCATGGGTGCCGACATAACCATCGAGCAGGTGGACACGCTCTTTGAGCAGCTGCGTAACATCGTGCGCAACACCATCTATCGTGCCTCGGATGCTGAATTGTGGTACGACACCATCGTTGCCTATGGCGAGTTGGTCTCTACGACCATCGTCTCGAACTATCTGAATGGCCATGGCGTGGCAAACCGCTGGGTTGATATGCGTCGCGCCTTTCTTACCGAGCAGCGACATAAGGATGCAAACGTCAACCTTGAGGCTACGGCGGTGCGCCTAAAGCGCGAGATTGCCGATAGCCCCGTCAGCGTATTCGTGGGTCAGGGCTTCATTGGTGGCGCTCCCGATGGCACAACAACGACACTCGGTCGCGAGGGCTCGGACTACTCGGCAGCCATCGTGGCAAATGTCCTCGACGCGGAGTCTATGAGCGTGTGGAAGGATGTCGACGGCATCCTCAATGCCGACCCCAAGAAGTTCCCCAATGCCAAGAAGATTGAGCGTCTAAGCTACATGGATACCATAGAGATGGCGTATAGCGGTGCGCAGATTATCCATCCCAAGACCATCAAGCCCTTGCAGCAGAAGAACATACCGCTCTATGTGCGCCCCTTTGGTAACAAGCACGCCTCAGGCTCGGTGATTACGGGAGATGTGGAGCGCGCCTACGAGCCTATCATGATACACAAGGAGAATCAGGTGCTCTTGAAGCTCCATTCGCGCGATTTGTCGTTCGTACTCGAGGAGAAGTTCGCACGCCTCTTCACCACCTTCGACAGCCACCGCATACGCATAAACCTTGTGCACAACTCGGCAGTCGACCTATACATCGCTGTGGATGCTTCGTGGCATATAGACGAGGCTATCTCGGAGCTTATGGCAGATGGCTTCGACGTGGAGAAGCAGGAGGATGTGGTGCTTGTGACCATACGCTACTACAACGAGGAGCTATATCGTGAGTATGCCTTCGACGAGCGCATCGTAATCAAGCAGACCACGCCACACTCATTGCGCTTTGTACGAACTAAAGAATAGGAGAGTAGAATTATGAGAAAATTTTTCGGAACACTTATCATGGCGCTCGCCTTCTATGGCAGTGCCAATGCGCAGTTGCTCTACAAAATCTCGGGCAACGGCCTCAGAGAGCCCTCGTATATCGTTGGTACTTACCACCTTGCCCCCGCATCGTTTGCCGATGAGATTAAGGGCATGAGCGATGCCTTTGCCGCTGTTGAGCAGGTATACGGTGAGGTAGATATGCTCGATGCGCAGGCGTCGCAGATAGCGATGATGCAGGCTATGATGCTCCCCGAGGGTAGGTATATCGACGATATGTTCTCGGCAGAGGAGATGGAGCGCATAGACGCCTATGTGCGTGGCGCGATGGGTGTAGACCTCAGCCACCCCATGCTCCGTGAGCAGTTGGGTCGTATGCGCCCCTCGGTGCTTGCCATGCAGCTCGGACTACTTGAGTTTATGAAGATTACGCCCAACTTCAATCCTAACGACCTCATAGATAACTACTTCCAGGTGGAGGCGCGTAAGCGTGGCTTGGTTGTTGGAGGCTTCGAGACTGCGGAGTTCCAGATGGAGCTGCTCTATGGCGAGAGCACAGATGAGGAGGAGCGCGAGGCGTTGCTAAAGTTGGTGGATGACAAGGAGGCGATGCTTGCGGAGATGCAGGCGATGACCGAGGCCTACTTCTCGTTTGACATGAAGGGCATACACGCGCTCACCATACAGAGTGTCGAGACTGGCGAGATGACCCCTGAGGAGTTCGCCGAG
>JAZRAW010000064.1:0-6881 GCA_045634765.1 Alistipes sp. | reverse complement strand
GTATCGCACGCTACATCTGTTGCGGGCTTGCTCTACATCAACATGCTCATTAATGAGTATGCTCCCAAGAAGCGCAAGACAACAAAGAAGGCAGCACCTAAGGCTGAGGCTGAGGTGGCAACCCCAGAGAAACCTAAGCGCAAGTGTGTACGCAAGAGTGTAAAAAAGTAAAAACGTAAAAATATATAGAGTATGAGAGTCTTAATGTTCGGTTGGGAGTTTCCTCCCCATATCGCTGGTGGTTTGGGTACCGCCTGCTATGGTATGACTCAGGGTTTGGCTCGCAACGATGTTGAGGTCATCTTTGTGATGCCCAAGGCGTCGGGTGACGAGGACCAAAGCTTTGTTAAGGTTGTCAATGCCAGCGATATCGAGGCACGCTATTGTGACTCAAGCATTGAGGGTGCAGATGACATAATGCGCAAGATTTCGTTCATCCATATCGACTCGAATATGGTGCCCTACATCTCGCCTGAGGAGTGGGCAACATATCGCGAGGGCTATGAGCGTACAGGCAAGAAGTTCTGGGAGCGTAAGGGTGATAGTTGGACACAGCGCTACACATTCTCGGGTAAGTATGGTGCAAACATCATGGAGGAGGTTGCTCGCTATGCTGTTGTTGCTGCCGAGGTAGCACGCCAGCTCGATGGTCAGTTCGACGTTATCCATGCGCACGACTGGTTGACATACTTCGCAGGTGTAGCAGCAAAGCAGGTGTCGGGTAAGCCCCTCGTAGTGCATATGCACGCCACATCGTTCGACCGCTCGTCGAGCGACAATATCGATACTCGTGTCTACGAGATTGAGCGCGCAGGTATGGAGGCGGCAGATATGGTTATTGCCGTGTCGAACCTCACACGCAACATCGTCATCAATAAGTATAACATTGAGCCCGAGAAGGTTGTGGCTGTGCACAATGCTGTGCAGTTTGCCGAGAATGACAACCCAATCCCAGAGCGTGGTGTAGATGACAAGATTGTCACCTTCCTTGGTCGTATCACCTTCCAGAAGGGTCCCGACTACTTCATCGAGGCTGCAGCAAAGGTGTTGCAGCGCGTGCCTAACGTGCGCTTCGTTATGGCGGGCTCGGGCGATATGATGAACCACTGTATTCGTCGTGTTGCGCAGCTCGGCATCGCCGACCGCTTCCACTTCACAGGCTTCTTGAAGGGTGACGACGTGCAGAAGATGTTCCAATTGTCAGATGTCTACATCATGCCTTCTGTATCTGAGCCATTTGGTATCTCGCCCTTGGAGGCTATGCGCTCAAATGTGCCCACCATCATCTCACACCAGAGTGGTGTAGCCGAGGTTTTGGACTACGCCGTTAAGGTAAACTACTGGGATGTAGACGCTATGGCTGACTCAATATATGGTCTTATCACCTACCCCGCTTTGGCTAAGATGTTCTCGGAGAAGGGTATGGAGGAGGTTAACAACCTCAAGTGGTTCAATGCCGCTACGAAGATTAAGGATGTATACCAGCAGGCTATCGACAAGTGTAATAAATAAAATACGAATATATATATGAAGACTGTTTGTTTCTATTTTCAGGTGCACCAGCCCTGGCGTTTGAAGACCTATCGTTTCTTCCAGATGGGCAATGACCACAACTATCTCGACGACTTCACCAACCGCGCTATCATGCAGAAGGTGGCTCGCGAGTGCTACTTGCCTATGAATGCCTTGCTCTTGAGCCTTATCGAGGAGCATAAGGGTGCTTTCAAGGTGTCGTTCTCTATCACAGGTTCGGCCGTTGAGCAGTTCAAGGCCTATGCTCCCGAGGTGTTGGAGTCTTTCAAGAAGTTGGGTGGCAGAGGCTGCGTAGAGTTCCTCGGTGAGACATACTCTCACTCGCTCTCGGCGTTGGCTTCGGCTGAGGAGTTCAAAAACGAGGTTAAGCTCCACTCTAAGATGCTCAAGGAGGAGTTCGGCGTTAAGCCCACAGCGTTCCGCAATACCGAGCTTATCTACTCTGACGACATCGCAAAGATGGTCGAGGATTTGGGCTTCAAGACAATGTTGGCAGAGGGTGCTAAGCACATCCTCGGTTGGAAGTCTCCAAACTTCGTATATACCGATGCTAACGACAACAAGCTCCGCCTCTTGTTGCGCAACTACAAACTCGCTGACGACATCGCCTTCCGTTTCTGCAATGAGGGTTGGTCGGAGTGGCCCCTTACAGCCGAGAAGTTTGCTGGCTGGGTAGCTGCTGAGACAGGTGATGTAGTAAACCTCTTCATGGACTACGAGACATTTGGTGAGCACCAGAAGGCTTCGACTGGCATCTTCGACTTCGTTAAGGCATTGCCCGCAGCGATGTTGGCAACTGGCGAGGTGGCATTCGCTACTGTTAGCGAGGCGGCTAAGAAGTTGCAGCCTGTAGCTGTGTTGCATAGCCCCTACGCAATGTCGTGGGCAGATGAGGAGCGCGATGTTACCGCATGGCTCGGCAACGACCTTCAGAACGAGGCATTCGCTAAGTTGTATGCCCTCGCTCCCAAGGTTAAGAAGGCTAAGAACAAGGACTTCGAGTATGTATGGCACTTCATGCAGAACTCTGACCACTTCTACTATATGGCTACTAAGTGGTTCTCTGACGGTGATGTACACTCATACTTCAACCCCTATGGTTCGGCTTATGAGGCATTCATCAACTATATGAACGTCTTGTCTGACTTTGATATTGAGCTCACTAAAGCAGGTAAGGAGTAATGAAGCGCGTATTGTTTGTGATGCTTGCTGCAGCAATGTTTGTGGCATGCAATAAGGATACAGGTGCTGCTGAGAAGCAGATGACTGAGTACAAGGCACAGTGGGGCGAGATTACCTCGCTCCTCGATGTCGAGGCTATTGAGGCCGAGGGCTTTGATGCTTGGTACAACACTCTTACTAATAGCGAGGTGCGCGACCTGTATGTGGCTGTCGACGATTTTAGTCAGTCGTATGAGGAGGCTGAGCATTGGTATAAGAACCTCTCGGATGATGAGCAGAAGGCTGTTCGTGCCGTTGCCGAGGCTTGGGAGGTTGAGAATGCTGCTCTTCAGATGCAGGTAGAACTCTTCGCTGAGGAGTTCATGGGCGTGGAGTTCGACGCAGACAACCAGGAGGAGTGCTCTATGCCTCTACTTAAGTTCTACTATCCAGAGGTTGTGGAGGAGGATGCAGCTGAAGTTTCAGAGCAGACTCAGGATACAGAGGTCGTTGAGCCAGTTGATAGTGTGAAGGTAGAGTAGTAACTCTTTTCCATTAAATTGTGAATGGCGGTGCCTAAAGGGTGCCGCCATTTTTGTTTTGCGTAAGCGCAACGTAATTTCTTGTGATAGCGGCGCATCTGCGGCGCTTCAATCAACCCCCCGAATGGGACGTACGCCGTGTGTTGTCATTCTGAACGGAGTGAAGAATCTCCTCGAAGCCGACAAGCGACAACCCGCGTTGATAGCATGTAGTCAGCGAGGAGATCCTTCGTTGCACTCAGGATGACATAGAGAGCGGAAGATTGCCACGGCTACGCCTCGTAATGACGGGTTAGATAGGCTTTTCCATCCATCCATTTATATAGGGAAAATGGATGGATGGAAAACAAAAGAGACGAGAGAGACCCAAGAGACGAAAGAGAGGTCTCGGACAATGACCGCTGATACAGACTTCGCTATTGTCCCTTTTGTCTCTATCGTCCCTATCGTCTCAAAAAAAGTATATACTCGGTATGTGATTGTAGAAAATAATAATATATATATCAGTGATATTATTATATCCATTATATATACTACACTGATAACCCCTGGAAGCGAGATGCGCAACCAAGAGAGGATGGGTCGTTATGACCCTGCGGTTACCACTATACCCCATACCAATACTTTACTGATAACCCCTGGTAGCGTGATAACTTCCCAAGAGAAGAAAAGTGTTTTCCATCCATCCATTTACATAGGAAAAATGGATGGATGGAAACACCCCCCCCGCCCAAGAGGGTATCTGCTGGGTTGCCCCGTAGGGTACTCGATGTTACGATGAGAGAGTTCCCTCCTTGTTTGCGGGTTACAAAAATGTAACCCATGATGTAGGGGGCTGTACCCCTCTCTGCTACCGTGATTTCTTGTGATAGTGGCGCATCTGCGGCGCTTCAATCACCCCCCCCCCAATGGGACGTACGCCGTGTGTTGTCATTCTGAACGGAGTGAAGAATCTCCTCGAAGCCGACAAGCGACAACCCGCGTTGATAGCATGTAGTCAGCGAGGAGAGGCTTCGGTGCACTCAGGATGACATAGAGAGCGGAAGATTGCCACGGCTACGCCTCGCAATGACGAGTTAGATAGGCTTTTCCATCCATCCATTTACATAGGAAAAATGGATGGATGGAAACACCCCCACCGCCCAAGAGGGTATCTGCTGGGTTGCCCCGTAGGGTGCTCGATGTCTCGATGAGAGAGTTTCCCTCCTTGTTTGCGGGTTGCAAAAATGTAACCCATGATGTAGGGGCGTACTCTAAAACAATTAGGGCTGTCCAGCGGTTGCCGAACAGCCCTAAACTTTAGGCTAACTATCTTGCTTAGTCAAGCTCAATGCCGTAGTATGCCTCCACAGCAGCCTTAGCGCGCTTGTGGTAAGCCTCTGCGCCAGCCTCGATCTTACGCTCAGGGATGATGCGTGTGCGAGGTGTGATGTTCTCGAATGATGTCATTGAGAACTCTGCGCGCTGCATAGGCATGCGAGCCTCGCCCATAGGTGCTACGCTTGTTGATGCCACCTTAGCAGTTGCTGCGTTGGCCTTAACTGAAGCAGTTGCACCAGCCTTACGAGTGAGGACAACCTCGCTGCGTACGCGTGGGTTAAGAGGTGTAGCATAACCATTCTGGAGCTGTGTTACGCAAGGATAGTATGTCTCGGTTGCGCCTGTAGAATCCTTGTATTCGATAGGCTTGATGGTGATAGTGTTGTAGTCGTCAGAGATCTCAACGGGGAAGCGAGCCTCGATGATAGTCTGACCATTAGTGCCGATTACATCGCCACCAAGGTATGAACGCTCGCCAACAGCCAACATATAGAATGTGTAGTCGATGCCGTAGTAGAATGCCGACATTGGGAACTCACGCTCGATGTCGATAGGCAACCATACGCTACCATCAGCGTCAATCTCGAGGTTCCACTTTGGACCGAAGTCGTAGAACATATCTGATACAGTTGCTACAGAGAACTCGTCAGAAATGAACAAATCCCATGGAGTCTGTACCACGCCGAGGTTGTAGTCGGGGTGTGCGAAGTTGTAACCGAGGCACAAGAGGCGGTTGAAGCCGCGTGTGCGTGCGTTGTACTGCTCAGCCATTGTCAAGAACTCCTCGAAGAGCTCGTCAGTCTTCTCGCGGCTGATGCCCCACTCTGCGTAGAGGTCGTAAACCTCCTCAGAGAGAGTCTCGGGATACTCGATGCCAGCAGCGATAGTCACAGGTGACTTGTATGTGCCAGCGCTCTCGAACTTGTACTCGCCAGTAGCGTTACCCTCAGAGTCGGTTACAGCAACATAGTTCATCATGTCAGCTGAAGCCTCCCACTCGCCCTGAAGCTTTGTGAAGAGCTCAGAGTTTACACGTGTGGGGAAGCTAGCGTGAGGAGTAGTGTACTCTGCAACAGCCTTTGTGTTAGGATCGTCGGGGTTGTTGCCACTACCCTCCCAGTTGTATGCAAGCACTGCAAGACGTGTTGTAGCGTTCTCGCGTGAAGAGATTGTGAAGTTGAAGCCCTCGGGAGTGTTGATAAGACCAATTGCAGTAGCATCGAGGGGGTTACCCATACCCTTGAGGAGTGATGTGTAGCTGTACTCCTTGAGGATAGCGTCGAACTCACGCTCGTAGTTACATGCGAAGTAAGCCTCAGTGATAGCGTTATCAGGGTTGGGGTTCTTGATGTTGAATGTAACAGTGTAAGGATCGTCGCTTGGTACGGGTGTTACAACAACCTCAGGCTTTGGAAGAGTAACCGCGGGAAGTGTGAAAGTTGTTGTTGCGAAGCTCTGCTTCTTACCCTCGGCATCACCAATACCAGATACAAGAACGCGAATCTCCTGACCTGACATGCCCTTAGTATCTACGAACCAGTCAGAGAGCCACAAATCCATGTAGCCCTGACCCATCTGGATACCGAAGCTCATCATAGCGAAGTATGAGCCAGTGAACCAACGCAAGTGCTCCTCGTTGTTGTCGAGAAGAGGAAGAATCTGTGTCTGGAACTCAGACTCTGTACATACGAGTACGCAGTACTGCAAAACGTCCTCAGATGGAGTGAATGAGATACAAGCCTCGATAGGAGTTATGTCAGTAATCTTAATATCAACGTTGCCCTCGAGAGTCTCAGCGGGGAGTGTCTCAACATAGAGACGCTCGTAGTAACCTGTCCAGTACTTCTCTGAGTCGTACTCGTCGGGGTTGTTCTGCTGGTCGGTGTACCATGCTACCCAGTCGTACAATGGGTTGTAGTAGCCAGGCTGCCAGCCTGCAGGATACCACCATACGGTGCTCTCCCAGTATGAGTCGTCGTTAACGCGCTTTGACTTGATCTCGCCAGTCTCCTCGTCGATGTAGAGAACTGTACGCTCCTCGGTGTCGGTCATATACTCGAACTCACCTACCAAGAAGTAACCAGGCTCGCCAGGAACTTTAGGATCGTAGAAGCTTGCTCCTGCAATGTTACCCTCCTCATCGTAGATGATGTCGCCATCCTCGTCACGCTCTACGCTGTGGTAGTCGTCGCAGATAACGGTCTTGTCGGTTGTAGTCCACTGTGCAGCGTTGTAGAGCAAGTTGTCGTACGAACCCATACCCATAGACTTCATGTAGTTGAACATAGCCATTGAGGTAGTTGAGTAGCGCAAAGCGTTGCCACG
>JAZRAW010000063.1:0-17572 GCA_045634765.1 Alistipes sp. | reverse complement strand
CTCGTAGTAGTCGCCATAGCATTCGTAGACCATATAGTGGTCAGAGAGGTCTGCCTCGTAGTCGCCCTCGAGTGTTGTGAGTACTGAAACATCGTTCTGGCAATCGAGCAGTGCGTTCTCGCCCTCGAATACCACATTGTGCACCTCGCCGTTAATCTTCGCTGTGAGCGTAATTTTGTTGCCCTCGACAACGAGTGTACCCTCCTCGAACTTGAGGATAGCGTCGCGGTGTGCATTGGCATCGGTCACCCAGTAACCGCTCCACTCTGCTGTGAATGTCCACTGTGCGTAGGTGTCGTTAGGATCGTAGGTATATGTGCCATCGGGGATGGGTACGATACCTGTAGTCGTTGCAAGGGGACCATACGCATCAATACGATAGTATGTAGCGTTGGGATATGAGTTGCCGTCGGTGTCGAAACCTCTGTCAGAGAGGACGAACCAGTAGTTTGCTGAACCAGGTGTGAGGGCATCGCCATAGTAGTCACCCCAAAGAATTGGTGCATTGAAATTAATCTCGCCATCACCCGCCTGCTTAATATTTACATCGAACGATGCAGAGCCATATCCCACAGTGACAACCGTCTCACGCTCCTTACCCGATGTGTTTGTTGCTATGCCGAGCGTAGCCTTGCCACCCTTACACTCAATAGAGTAAATCCAGTCAGCAGAGGTCTTGGCATAGACATAGTCTACGGGGTTAGCATTCTCAAGCGAGTAGCTAATTACAACCTTCTGTCCGCAACGGTCAATCTCCACGTTCTCCTCGCTCTTGAGTGTGAGGATGGGCGTTACAGCCTCGCTCGACTGTGACACTACAACAGTTGCTATTGAACCCTCGTAGCTGAGCATCACGGCAGCCTGACGCATACCACCCGAAGTGTTCTCCTCATACTGGATAGTTGCCTTGCCAGAGCGATTCTCCTTTACGCGAAGCCACTCTGATGTTGTTGTGATTGTTGCATCAACATCCTCATAGCCCTTGATTTGGTAGTCGACGATGAACTCACCAGCATAGAGACCAATCTCGACGTTAGTCTCCGATGTGATGTAGATTTCACCCTTCTTAATACCGTTCTCGCCCTCGCACGCAGCAAAGATTAGAGCGCACAGAACGACCGTTAAAGTTAGAAACTTTCTCATAATTTTGTTTTATAATGTAGTTATTGTTAAAATACAACCTCTTCGAGAGAAAAAATTTGGCACAAAGTTAATACTTTATAGTCTATTAACAAGATGTTAGAGGCATTTTTTATAAAAAAAATAGACGCAACCACAAGTATATATACTTATGGCTGCGCCGTAGTAGTAGTAGTAGTAGTAGTAGTAGTAGTAGTAGTAGTAGTACGTGCTAACTAACTAATATTTGACTACTTATTTTTAAGAATATCACGAATCTCTGTTAACAACAACTCCTCCTTTGTAGGCTCGGGTTCGGGAGCTGGTGCTGGCTCAGGTGCAGGAGCC
Organism: Alistipes sp.; assembly: GCA_045634765.1. GTDB lineage: Bacteria > Bacteroidota > Bacteroidia > Bacteroidales > Rikenellaceae > Alistipes. Next base: position 16,105 of record JAZRAW010000063.1, on the reverse strand, counting down.
GCAGCCTCCTCCTCTTGCTTCTTCTTAAGGCGGATTGAGGTAAGCTTATTGAAAATCTTAATCATCACAAACACGCTGATTGCAATGATGAGGAAGTCAACTGTCGTCTGCACGAAGTTACCATAGGTGAGGAATACGGGGTCGACAGCTGCAACTGCATCCACTGCGGGGGTCATAACATCACCAGCGTGGTGGACAATCTCGCCCGCCTCGTTCAATACATCTGCCTCATACAACACAGCATCCTTTGCCTCGATGGCTGGAGTACCTGGCTTGAGCATGAACTTCAAATCTTTGAAGTCTACGCCACCAACCAATACACCCACTGGGGGCATGATAACATCATTTACCAACGAGGTTACAATCTTACCAAAAGCACCACCGACGATAACACCGACAGCCATATCCATCACATTACCCTTGAGGGCAAAAGCCTTAAATTCTTGAAGTAATCCCATAGTCTTCTTAGTTAAGTTTATTCGAATTAGTTCCACAAATTTAATAACATTTTTCTAATTATACAATAGAGAGAAGGGGTGAATGGCTAAACCACCCATCCCCTTCATCATCCGAGAGACTCGGAACCAACTTTATACTTAACTATGCAAGGGTAAAAGCCAATACTAATTTGTCGAAGTAACCTCTACACTCTCATCTATCTCCTCAACACCCCAATCGAAGAGCTCCATAGCACAATCATTCTGCATTTGGATAATTGTACCACCAGCATAAGGGTCGTTCATCAACGCATAGAGGAAGTGGCGCATAGTGCGGTAATGACGCTTAACCTTCTGCGAGAAACAGTCATAAAAGGCTCGCTGTGCCTGATTGTCTAACCCCGCAGGAAGCACACCCTCGGCGACAAGCCAAGTGTAGGGAAAGATGTGGCGCAGATTGTGTGAATCGCTATCAAGTCTCTCAACAATGGTAGAAACGACATAGACATCGAGCGTATCACCACGACCAGGCAATTCGTAAAAGAGCAAATATTCAGGATAGTCAATCTCGATGGCCTCGATGACATCGTTAGAGAAGTCATCAAATTCGACCTCCTGCAAATCCTCAACATAGAACATGTCTCGATAGTTGCGTAGCTCGTTACGAAGCGACTTACGATGCTTATCATCCCAACCCTTGTCGTGTGTACAGCCCACAAGCGCACCTACGCTAAGGGCAATAGCAAAAAATAGTAGACTCTTTTTCATCTCTTTTCTTGTTTTTTGTTCGTGTTATCATCTGCAAGTGTCGTGCCATGCCTATCTCGCGAAGCATACAAAGAGGTTACATAGACCGTGAACACGGGAAACATAGCCATGCCTATGATGGGCAACACCACACATATAACCTTGCCGATGGCGGTAACGGGAAATATCTCGGCACCAACCGTAGTCATATTCATGCACGCCCACCACAAGGCATCGCCAAAGCCATGCACCGCACTATTTACGGGAGCCTCATATTCGTAAAAGAAGAGCGCAGCAAAGTAGGTACAGACCGCCACCGTAGCGATATATGCCCAAAGCAGGCGCGTGGCTCGGCGCACGATAAGCCACCTTAATGTTATATATAGTGCCATAACGGCGCGCAGCATGACGATGCCACTAAGTATCATCTCGCCATTGTGGTTAACAGCGATATTTAACCACTCGAAGAGCGTGTGATAGGGAATAGAGAGTAGTAGCACCACCCCATTTCTAAGCAGGAAGCGCCCTGGGCGTGGTGCACTCGCCATAAGGGCGAAGAAATCGACAATAAAGATGATACACACGCCAAACATGGCCCACGAATAGGTGGCAGAGAAGCGCGCCAACTCGCGCGAGTAGATAATCTCTGCGGAGAGAGATGCCAAGAGCAGTATGCTCGCAACGAGAGTGAGAATATTTATTATTCTGAGCAACATACCACACTTCTAAGCAAGCGGTGTGCCATTTGCAACTTTCGCGAATATTATATATATTTGCAACTTGTTGGGAAGATTAACCATAATCAAACATACATATGAGAAAACTTTTTACACTTATCACATTGGGTGTCGCTATACTATTTACAGCGTGTGACACCGAGAATGATGGTGGCACACTACAGCACCTCAACATCACCTCCAACACTACTATCTTGGTTGAGGCTGATGGCGGCAACGTAGCCATCACCTACAGCATCAAAGAGGCTATTGAGGGAGAGTCTGTAGAGTCAACTATTATTAGCGGCTCAGAGATGATTGGCAGTATTACATCACCCACAACAGGTGTAATCCTTGTAGATGTAAAAGCAAATAGTGGCGCGCAGCGTATAGCTATCATCAGCGTTAGCTATGGCAGTGAGACTGCAAATATAACAATACAACAGAAGAGTTCTGGCAACAACGATGGCAACGGTGGCAACACTCAGGCGGATGTAGAGTTTCAGGCATCGTGCCTCGACGGCTACTACTATGGCGAGAAGTATGGCGACGGCACAGATCGCTATGCCTTCTTCCTCTCTGACCAGGGCCTCAACAATGGTGGTCAGGCCTATCCAAATGGCACATACTACTACATCGATTGCTTCTCACCAGCAAACAAGAGCCTCACACTCCCTTTGGGCACCTACACCTTCGACAAGTCAAACACAGGCAACGCCTACACCATTAATAGCGAGAATAGTCAGCTCATACTAACTGGCGATAGCGTGGAGTCAACCACATCAACCTATATGACCGACGCGAAGATGGTAGTTGCGGCAAACCAGATTACCTTAGAGGTTACAATCGATGGCAAGCGCCACAAGGTAACCTTCTTCGGCAGTCTTGAGCTTGAGGACGTCAGCGGCGAGAATCCAGACAATGGCGATGATAATGGCAATATAACAGATGGTCAGGATGGCGAGGCACAATCAACACTCACAAGCGACCGCCATGTAACCTTCGATGGCGAGCACCGCGCAAAGTGGGGTTATGAGGGCGACTACTGGCAGACAGGCTACTCTAACTACACCATCTACATCATGAACAAGTCGGGCGGCTATGTCTATGGCGACACCCTACAGTTTGACATCATCACCGACAACACCTCGACAGATGGTAAGTTTGCGGGTAAGTACACCATCTCAGATACACCTGGCAAGCTCGTTATGATGGCGGGCTTTACAAACAAGTATGCCCAGGCTGTAGGTAGCTGGTTCTACGAGTATGGTGGGGGCTCGGCAAGTGGCTACAAGAACTACGCTATGATTAAGAGCGGTACCGCAGAGTTTATCGACAATGGCGATGGCACACACACCGTAATCCTCGACGGCTACGACCATAAGGGCAATAACATCACATGTAACTGGACTGGTGTTATTGAGAAAGACTAACAACGTAGGCCTACTACGGCATCAATAAAGCGAGCGAATGGAGAATAGTATTCCCATTCGCTCTTCTATTTTTATATAGACACGACATACTCTCTTCACGCTGCACTCGTAAAAATAGTCGTAGCCATAAAAACCGCCTTAATCATCTATGGCATAACATATTGCCACAGTAGAGGCTATTGCGGCAGAAAATTATTTATAAAAAAAATTGAAAAAAGTTGCGTAAAAATTTGCAGAATGTAAAAATTGTACTACCTTTGCACTCGCTTTCAGAGCAATGGCGAGATAGCTCAGCTGGTTAGAGCGCATGATTCATAATCATGAGGTCGAGAGTTCAAGTCTCTCTCTCGCTACACCATAAGCATCGGAAATAACTTCCGATGTTTTTTTTTGCATTATAGTCACCACACCTCCCCACGCCTCCCCACCGAGTGGGCAAACCCTATTCTATAATACACAAAACGACGAGTATGTCTACTCATCGTTCGTATCTGATATATATCCTCGCAAACTACGACTACTGCATAAGCTGCAGGAGTGCCTGACTTTGCAATGCGTTTTTGGGCGTAATACCATAGCGCGCCCACTGCTTCATATAGCGATTATCCTCAGCAGGGAGAACCGACAACAGCGACAGACTGCGCTCGGCATAGTCGCTCCTACCAAGACTGCGTCCATAGGCGTAGATAACAGGGACAACAAAGTTTATACCCAATATATTGCGACGCGTGCCTCCAATACGCGGTGCCAAAGGGGTAGCATCGCCCAGGAGATTACACCAATAGTCAGAGATATTAGCACCAAACATCGCGGTGAGATCGCGCGTAGAGGTACAAGAGAGGATATTCGATATGGATATAGTGCCGCTGTGCAGAAGCGCAGCAACCTGTGCAAGGTGTAATAGCGGATGCTGATATGGATTGATACACTCCAAAGACCACTCATTGGGTTGCATAGGCACAATAGAGTATTTTGCAGAGAGATGGGCAAACTCCTGACGCAACATATTGGCATAACTTCCATCACCACAATACGACAATAGTCCCGAAGCTCCAACAATAAGAGCCTCGACACCTCGCAACGTACCACACTCACGCATAATGACACTATACGGAACGATATGGGCAAGTCGCTCCGCCGCCACCCTATTACGCTTGGTGACCATGTAGCGAAGCAAAAGGTTGTAGATGGTCTGCGCCCAATCGCCCTGTGCAGCACGATGCAGAGACTCTATATCGCTACTCTTGCGCTCAAGGCGCTCAAGGCATAGTTTGCGATATAGTGATGCTCGCGCGACATTATCCAACGCAACAATATCGGGATTAATGCCCGCCATAGTTACTACATAAGGTTAAGCTCAAGGAGTGCCTCCTCGCTCATCATAGACTTATCCCACTGTGGCTCGAACGTAAGGGTGATATTCACCTTCTCGACACCCTGCACCTTACTCACCTCGCGGTGGATGTCGGCAAGGAGCATATCTGCCATGGGGCAGTTGGGCGCAGTGAGCGTCATGATGATATCTGCTGTACCCGAGGGCTCGAAGTTAATCTCGTAGATAAGACCGAGGTCGTAGATGTTTACGGGAATCTCGGGGTCGTATATATTTTTGAGTGTGAGAACGATATTTTTCTCTACAGCCAAAATCTCTTCTGGTGTCATATCTATATTAGTTATTTGCTGTTTTAGTCATAATCAGAGCATCGAGCTTCATCTGCTGTATCATAGAGCGAAGACCATTGCTACGCGTGGGAGAGAGGTTCTCACCCAAGCCTATTGCATCAACAAAGTATAGGTCAATGTGTGCAGCCTCATCGGGAGTACGGCCATTCATCACACGCACCAAAAGGGCGATGATACCCTTAGTGATGATAGCATCGCTATCTGCCGTATAGTACATCTTACCATCAACCAGTTCAGCACTTACCCACACGCGCGACTGACAGCCATCGATAAGATAGCGCTCTGTACGCTTGGCGGGGTCGATAGCAGGGAGTGAATCTGCAAGACTTATTAGGTAGTCATACTTATCGAGCCAGTCATCAAACATCGAGAACTCCTCGATTATTACATCTTGTATTGCGTCATTAGCCATATATTATGTATACCTTTAGTTATTAATCTCTTTAATGGGACGCGCCGACGATGCCCAAGGGCATTCAACGCCTATGATATCTGCAAGGGTTGGAGCAACCTCCACAATGCTTACTACACGCTCTACGCGATTGTGCGATATGCCACCACCCGAGATGATAAGTGGAACGCTGCGGTCGTAGCTATAACCTGCGTGCGACGTAGAACGATAGTCATTACTCTCAACAATCCAACCTGGCATAAAGTCTATAATAACATCGCCCGAGCGAGTAGCAAAGAAGGATTGCTGAACAAGACGCATACGTCCCTCACCGAAGCTGGTATTACGCAGCGATGTAGCCGATATCGCGGTAGAGACACCTCGCAACTGAAGAAGGAAGGTTGCAACTTGCTCCTGAATAACCTCAATTTGAAGACTCTTCGAAAGAAGCAACTCTTGGTTGAGGTACAGCGCATTATTTGCAAAACCCAAGACATAGTTACCCGAGCCATAATAAGCGCCGAGGAATGCATTTACAATCACCTCCATTTGTCGATTATTAAAGCGCTCACGCGCAACGCCACCTTGGGGATTGTACGATGGTGATGTACCATGAGCCGAGGTAAGCACAACGACAACATCATCAACACCAACCTGAGCATAAACAAACGTCAAGAACTCGGCGATATTAGCATCAAGACGATAGAGCATATCTTCATATTCGATAGACTCTGGGCCATAGGTTTCAGCGATATAGCGCGAGGTGTCAAGGCAAATATTGAGCACGTCGGTAGAGCTATCGTGACCCAAACGCTCCTGTGCAATAGCCTGCGAGGCAAACTCAAAGAGCATTGTGTTACCCGCAGGGGTATAACACATATGACCATAGGCTGAGTCACCAAGATCGAGGTCTACATCACTGAGCAACTTCGTAGATTTACCCTTAATACCCTCTACAACAGCAACCTCCACGTTGCGGTAATTTGAGATATTACCAATTGGTTCCCATCTGCTTAGACGATAGAAGTTATTGGCATTCTCACTATTATAGAGGGTTACCCACGATGGCGATTCCGAAAGGTATGTAGCAGATGTTGTCCAGTGTGTTTTATTTCGCTCCACCCAGTATGCCACGCCGCGATGACCATTCATTACGATTGATGAGTAGTCATCCACCGCAATGGTAATCTGCTTGCTTCCCTCAATGCCATCGACCACCATGTCGCCAAGCGTAGGTGCCTGAAGACGGTGCGGAGAGCAACTTATCGCGCCTGTACTAAAGGGCACAGGGTGTGACTTCCTATCAGCGATAATGTCGTGGCGAGAACCATCGGTATGGCTCCACCATGCACGACCTATAACGCCATGTACCGAGGGCTGTGCACCCGTTACCAACGTTGCAAGTCCCGCCTCGGTAGAGGTAAGAGCATAGTCATACTCCGCATCCGTAAAGGTGACACCCTCACGCATAAGACGCTTAAAGCCCCCTTCGCCAAAACCATCGGCATAGCGCTCCAAATCGGAGGCGCGCATGGAGCCAACAACAATATTAACGACCAACTTTGGCCTTCTATCCTGAGCCATCGCATCGTAACCCACAAGGAGCATCGACAATGCCACAATAGAGGTAAATATTCTTAGTCTCATATCTTTCAAAAATCCCGCAAAGTTACAAATTTATTTGTAACATGCGCTCGAAATGTGCCTTTTCTTCGGATAAATCTATTTGCGAAAGCGCAGCAATGTCATCGAGTTGCTTACGACAGAAGGTTTTGTAGGCATCACTGTCGGGGTTAAATGGGCGATGCTCCGAGGCTACAACAACCCTATCCACCCTATTCATCAACACTTTAGCCTCGTCAGAGAGCGCAGCATCAAAGAACTTACCCGCTATGTAGTCCACCGCCATAGTTGAGGGGTGTACCATGTCGCTATCATAAAAGCGGTAGTCGCGCAAATCATCCATCATTATTTCGTAAGACGGGAAGTAATCGACACCCTTGCCATAATTTGCGCAAACCTCCGCAACGGCTACTCGCAGTATAGACTTACTTAGTGCATTATCCTCCATACCCTCGCCTATATGTCGTACAGGGCTAACGGTGAAGAGCACTCTACAATTTAGTCTCTCAACAATAGTCGTCAATATCACAACCACCTCACCTACCGAGAGCAGTCGTCGGTTAAAGAGTTTCGAGGGTTGCTTATGGCAGTTAGCTACCACCCTACCTGACTCCTTAAGTTCGTAGCACCATGCAGTGCCGAGTGTCACGATGAGCAAGTCGCTGCTTTTCAGTGCATAACCACCCGCAGCAAGTCGCTGATTCATAGTAGCAATTGCCTCCTTAGGCGTAGTGCCATACACATTAGAATGAAAGTCGTAGCTGACATATCGTCCACCCATATCTATTATATCCATCTCGCTAACGACATCCTCACCCCTTGCGGCAGAGAGCATCATATCTATCGAATGCGCAATGCTCGCGGGGTTAAACAAAATGCCCGTAGGAGCATCAACGACTTTGAACTTATAACGCTGCAGGCGACGCGCTATGTTTGAGGCAAGGCATGAACCAAGACACACGATATTTGTGTCGTAACCTATTGGCTCACTCCATGGTGCGATAATTATCTCTGTGCGAAATTTCATACTACGATTTTAGGGCAAAGATACACAAACAACCGAAAAAAAGGTTATCTTTGCACTATAATTTGTTAACAACATAAAATAATTATAGTATATGAAAAAGAATATCGTTTCATCGTTCGATGTCGACCACCGTACACTCGACGCAGGTCTCTACCTTCGCTCGGTATACACCATTAACGATGAGTTTGCGGTGCGCTCATGGGACTTGCGCTTCCGTGCACCTATGGCTCATGCTCCCCTCGGCTCAGGCGAGGTACACACCATCGAGCACCTCATGGCATACTACCTTCGTTTGGATGAGAAGATTGGCTCATCTATCGTATCATTCTGCCCTATGGGTTGCAAGACAGGCTTCTACCTATCAACAATGCAGAACGTCGAGGCCGAGGACATCCGCATGGCCTTGGCTAAGGTATACAAAGAGGTATTCCCACTTAAGTCGGCAGCAGATGTCGTGGGTCTCAACGAGATTCAGTGTGGCAACCCTGGTTTGTATGCTATCGACACTACAAATGCCGCTATGGCAGAGTATATGCGTGTGCTCTTCACAGCTCAAGAGGCTGCAGAACTTGGCATAGGTAACGTTTACGAGAAGTGGTGGTAGTATGAGAGTTCTTATCTGTGCCCCCACATCGCGCGAATACCGCGCCATGCGCTACGCCTTGGATAAGGCTACAAACCTCAAACATACATACAACCTCGTGGAGGTGGGTATCGGCAAGGCACTCTCTTCGGCGGGTGTGGCACGCGCCCTTACGCTTGCTACCGAGAAGTATGACATGTTGGCTGTTGTGGGCTTTGCTGCCGCTGCACTCGGCCGTAAGCAGGGCGACATCGTTATGCCATCGCGCGCCATACACCACGATGCTATCATCCCTGAGGGCTTCTGCCCTGAGATTACCGACCCACGCACTTTGCGTGGCACAGATGCCGAGACTGTATTTACGGGTGACTCATTCGTGAATGCCGACATCGTGCGCGAGATTAAGGCACGCTTTGGTGTGGAGTACGGACTTTTCGACATGGAGATAGCCGCCATATGCCAGGTTGCCGAGCTATACGATAACATCCCCGTTGTTGCGGTGAAGTACGTCTCGGATGTCCCCGAGGCGGGACACTCGGAGCACTCATACGACGAGTTTGCCGATACCCACTCCGACTTTACAGAGTTACTTCAAAAGATAGAGACATTATAAACTTGGGAGGTCAAGGATTTTATTCCAGACCTCCCAAATTATTTTATTGCTGATAGGATTATGATGCTATCGAGCAATACTGACGATACTTGCGCATCACCTCGTTAACATAACCCTCCGTCTGGCGACTACCCGTAAAACGACCACTCTGAACGATATCAAGTTCATAGTAGGCAGGCTCCGACTTTAGGTCTAAGTAGCGGCGTACATCCTCCCATGAGTTGGGATTTGCACCCTCGCTACGCGCAAGGCGACGGGCATCAAGAACATGACCTATGCCTGCGTTATAGCTTGCAAGGATAATGCTTAAGCGGTCATCCATAGGTGTGGATGCCGGGATGCGAAGTATGGAATCCAACTCCGCAAGTAGCATACCCGCAAGACGTACATTGGTCTCAGTATCGCTGATACTCTCAACCGGAATATTGAAGTGTCGGGCTACAACAGGTCGTATCTGCATGATACCCACAGCACCTTGGCTCGACTCAAGGTCCTCGATAAATCGCGACTCACTATATGCTATAGCACTCATAAATCGCCAATCTAAACCCTCCTCCTCGCCAACTTCTCGCATAATGGAGTCGAAGCGAGAGATAATAAATGACTCACCCACCGTCTCGGCGAGAGTCTCCGTAGCGTCCATCTCACAGCAATCACTCTGCGTAATTTCCATACTGTTACTATGAGACTGACCTACTGATGATTCGTAGGCCACAAACGTGGTGGCCGCAAGAACCACAAACAAAAACTTTTTTAACATTGTGTAGTAGTTTGTGGGCTGCTTATACCGGTGTAAAACGCGCCGTTAGTCGTAGAACGACCAAGATATACCAAACTTGAACATTCTTGGATTGAGCGGATAGTGAGCAACTTGGAAATACTCACCATTGCCAAACAAGTTCTGATTCAAGTGCTGGAACTTCAGCAGGATACGCATACGCTTCCACTTAGCCGATACAAAAGCATCGATGTAGGGATAGTTGCCTATCTTAACCTCGCGCTGGTTGTAGAAGGCCGAGAGTGCTGGGTTGTAGCTCGGAGCATAATAGGCCGTGTTGAAACGACCATCCAAGCCAATCTGCACTCGTAGCACATCGCGCTTCACCCAAAACTCGTAGTAGTACGATAGGTAAGCACTAAATGTTGGTACGGGAAGCACATGTTCATCGGACGTGATTTGCACCAATGCCCTGTGATCGAGATGGAATCCCGCAAAGCGGAAATCCTTACGAGCATACAAACTCGTGAGACTAACAGTGCCAGGGTTTTGTGCCACACGGCTGTCGTTGCCGTAGTAGATCATGTTAGACATGACACCCTGCCATGCCCCAACCTCAAGTGCGATGCTGGGAATTGAGAAGTTAACCTCGAAACGAGTTTCAGACTCCTTACCAAAGGAGTTAAACCACACATAGTGGTTTGAGAATAGATTCTCGTGCCAATAGCCTGGCGAACGGAGCTCATAACGAAAGCGTCCTGTGAGAATCAGGGGATGTTCACGAATAAAGGCTCTGAGGGTGATTTCACCACCTGCAGAGATATCTCCACCACGATAGCCCGAAGGGTGATACTTAGCATCTGCCCTCCAATCAGCATATCGCTTTATCATACCGCTCGCCGCACCATATATATACCACGACGTGCGCTTATCTCGGGTCATATCGCCTCGGACATAGTCCTCAAGACGGAGGTATGAGTAGGTGTGGATGTCGAAGCCAACACCACCATCAATAGTCGACACAGCACCATAGCGATCCCATGGCTGCACCTGCACGAAGAGTTTATTCGATATTAGGCGCTCGGATATTGAGTCGCGCGTAGTAGTGGGACTAATAAACCAATCACTATAGTAGTCGTGCGTGGTAGAGACATAATTGCCATCACTATTCACCTCGCCACGATCATTGGTATATTGCGCACGCTTATCGGTGTAGACCTTCGACCATGAGCTATACTCAAACTGGTGACCTACGTACATAGCCGATAGGTCAGCAATAGAGAAATCATACTCCGTAACTCGCTCAAAAGGTATGGCAATAGCCTGCTTAACAAAGACTGCGTGGTTGCGATAGTGGTTGTGCGCCTGAGACGAAGCGAGACGCATGGGCACACCCGAAGGCATCTCGAAGACCGTATCGGCAATTGCCCACTTGCCCACAACACCACCATTCTCGCGCGTGTCTACCATATTATTCATATACGCGGCATGTACCGAGTAGCGCTTTCCTGTATGCGCCACACCAACCGAGAGTGCATGGTTCTTGGTACGTTGCCAATCGTAGCGACCCATAGTACTGCGCGCCTTATAGCTCACATTGGCCGATGTCGAGGGGGTGATATTCTGGGAGTGTACCAACTCGAAGTGCTCCTCACGATAGCGTTTCTGACCAGACTCCAAGTAGGTCATATTGGTAAGCGCCTTTTTGCCGTTGTAGAATGGGACATTCTCGATACGCGCTGTGTAGGCATCGTAGCTTCGCGCAAAGGTGAAGTCGCGGTCTTGACTGCGGTCAAACCAATTTACAGGCTGCGATGACTGACCGAGGCCACCGAGTGCCATGTCGCCCACACCCTTGCGATAGAAGACGTAGTCTATACGCCAGTCCGCAAGCGTGGTATCGAGGGGCATAATATTAACACGATTGTAGTAACGATCTACGTTCCACTTCCAGTTTGGCAATGCTCGCACTGTATCGTTGAAGTAGTATGATTCAAGGGGCTTACGCTCACGCTTCTTTTTTGTGTCGGTAGAGTCGGCCTGCTCGACGCCCTCTTCACCCTCTTGCCCCTCCATGCCTGTGCCATCCATTCCAGGGATGCCAGTGCCGTAGATGTTGGTGTTTTCGCCATTACGCTGTGCACGAGCCATTGCGGCAGCGTCGAGCTGTGCATACGACACATCGGGCAGCACCATTGCCACCACCATTGCCACAGCCGAGAGTATCCACCGCAAATTCTTCATACCTAATTTTCTTCTATTTCTTACCAACAAAAATCCATCTCACCGTAGAGAGCGCAATATATAGAACGATAATTGCAAGCAACGAGTATGCGGGGACTAAAATTATCAGTGCCAACGCCGCAACAATAAAACCGTAGCGGAGCTCGTTACCCTTAATGCCAAAGCCCTTGAACTTGAGAGCAAACATACGGATGGGGCTAATGAGCAACAACGATACAGCAATTGCTATAACCAATATAATCTCCTGGTGCAATACGACCGCGCCTCTCTCAGCAAGAAGAGCCAAAGAGGTTAGCAAGAGGGCATTTGCAGGAGTTGGCAGACCCTCAAACTCGGTGCTCTGCGTAGTGTCGATATTGAACTTCGCAAGGCGCAATACCGAGAAGGCTGCGATGATGAGCACACCATACTTCAACCAACCCATAACCTCGGGGTTGAGACCATAGTACGACGTAGAGTGGATGTAGAGGTCATACATAACAATTGCTGGTGCCAAGCCAAAGGTGACATCGTCGGCCAAAGAGTCGAGTTGAACACCAAGTGGCGATGTCTGCTTTAGAAGTCGCGCAGCAAAGCCATCGAGGAAATCGAATACCGCCGCAGCGATTATAAGCCAGAACGCCGTCTCGTAGGCGTGGTACTCCAGCGTGAAGATGATAGCTGCACATCCTGCCAAAAGATTTGCTAATGTAAGCATATTTGGCACAGTGAATAGCCTTATTTTCATATTGTTATGCATCTATAATTTTATCTCTAATGGGTTTTTGCCTCAATAAAACAAACCCAAATATTTTGCAAAGATACAAAAAAATTTTATCTTTGTGTAAATTTATAAAATTTAACGTCCTAATTTAATAGTTTTATTGACGATGAACAACAATCGCTACTGTGTGATTATGGCTGGCGGCATAGGAACACGCTTCTGGCCAATGAGCCGACAGAGTTGCCCAAAGCAATTTTTGGACATCCTCGGAACGGGCAAATCATTCATTAGGCACACATACGAAAGATTTAACAATATTGTCCCAAAAGAGAATTTCATTGTAGTAACAAATAGTCGCTACAAGGAGTTGGTCATGGAGCATATCCCCGAGCTCAAGGAAGAGCAGATTCTCTGCGAGCCAATAGGTCGAAATACTGCACCTTGCATCGCATACGCAGCCTACACACTGCGAAAGATTAACCCCGATGCCGAGATGATAGTAACACCAGCCGACCATCTGATACTCAACGAGAAGGAGTTTCTATCTATAGTGAATAAGGCCCTCGACTTCATCGCAGACAAGAGCGCACTAATGACCATAGGCATAACGCCCACACGCCCAGAAACAGGTTACGGTTACATTCAGCGCACCAACGACAGCAACATCTGCAAAGTTAAGTGTTTCACCGAGAAACCAAACCGCGAAATGGCAGAGGCATTTTTGGAGTGTGGCGAATTTTTATGGAACTCCGGAATCTTCATTTGGAAGCTCTGCGACATAATTCAAGCTTTTGAGCGATACCTGCCAGAGCACAACTCGCTATTTAGCTCTGCGGCTGAAAAATTTGGCACCAATGAGGAGGCAACCGCCATTACGCACATTTTTTCGGAGTGCCGCCCAATAAGCATCGACTACGGCATCATGGAGATGGCGGACAATGTCTACGTCATAAGTGGCGACTTTGGTTGGAGCGACGTGGGTACATGGGGCTCTGTATACCAAAATCTACGCAAAGATCGCTATGCCAACGCCTACGACCAACAGCAAGTCTATGTTTACAACACTCGTAACACGCTGATTTCGTTACCCAAAGAGAAGGTGGCAGTGGTAAATGGACTAAAGGACTACATCGTTGTTGACACCGAAGATGCGCTACTTATCTGCCCTATGAGCGATGAGCAGAACATAAAGAGCTACATCGAGGAGGTGCGCTTTGCAACGGGGGACAAACACATTTAGAGTGGAGCGAAAATCCACAAAACGGGGTCGCAGCAATGTGACCTCGTTTGCGTTTTATGCCGCATTGTCAATAAATTGTTACAAACATTACCAACGAAGAGTATTATTTCTATGAAATAAATTCTAATTTTGTCGCGTTATATAGTGCAAATAGGTATCACATTGCCTCTTGGCACGGTGATAGCATCACAAAAGAATTGAAAATTAGAACAAAAATATGAAGAACAAGAAGAACGAATTTGATGAGATCGGTTTAACACCAGAGCTCTTCGATGGTAAGCATCAGGTCATTCCCATCATTTCGGGTGGCGACGACACCATTGAGGATGTTAAGATTCCCGAGGTGTTGCCCATCCTTACACTCCGCAGCTCGGTAATATTTCCAGGCTCGGTAACACCAATCACCGTAGGTCGCCCAAAGTCTATAGCTCTCGTGCGTGCTGTAGATGCAGAGAGTGGCATCCTCGGCGCTGTATTGCAGGTAGATAGCGAGATTGAGGACCCACAGCCCGACGATATGCACAAGATTGGCACGTCGGCACGCATCCTTAAAATTCTCGATATGCCCAATGGCAACCTCACGGTCATCCTTGCGGGCCTCGACAAGATTGAGGTGGGCGAGTACACCATGACTCAGCCCTACTTCAAGGCTAACGTGACACCTATTCAGGATTCGACACCTGAGCCCAAGAATGTGGAGTTCACAGCCCTCGTGGAGTCTATCAAGGAGGTAACACTTAACATTATCGACATCTCTTCGGCAATGCCCAAGGAGGCGGCATTCGCCATTAAGAATCTCGACTCAAGTCGTGCGATGATAAACTTCATCTGCACAAACATGGAGCTCACGGATGACGACCGTCAGCATCTACTTGAGGCACCAGGACTTTTGGCACGAGCACGCCGTCTGCTTGAGATTTTGGTGCGTGAGCAACAGCTGGCAGAGATAAAAAACGAGATACAGAGCCGCGTAAAGCAGGATATTGACAAGCAACAGCGCGACTACTACCTTCAGCAGCAGGTGCGTGTTATTCAAGAGGAGTTGGGCGACAGCGTAGATGCCGACATCGAGCGCTTGCGCGAGGAGGCGAAGAAGAAAAAGTGGTCGGAGGCTACCGCCGCACTCTTCGATAAGGAGGTAGCAAAACTCGAGCGTCTTAACCCCTCTATCGCCGAGTACTCCGTACAGCTCAACTATTTGCAGTTGATGCTCGACCTACCATGGAATGAGGTAACGGAGGATCGCCTCGACCTTAAGGCTGTACGCGAGCAGTTGGACAAGGACCACTTCGGCCTCGACGAGGTTAAGGAGCGCCTGTTGGAGCACCTCGCAGTAATCAAGCTCAAGGGCGATTTGAAGTCCCCAATCCTCTGCCTCTATGGCCCTCCAGGAGTTGGTAAGACATCTCTTGGCAAGTCTGTAGCAGAGGCTCTTGGTCGTAAGTTTGGTCGCATATCACTCGGTGGCTTGCACGACGAGTCGGAGATTCGTGGTCACCGCCGCACATATATCGGTGCTATGCCTGGTCGTATCATTGAGACCATAAAGCGTTGTGGTGCATCAAACCCCGTAATTATCCTCGATGAGGTAGATAAGGTGTCGCGTTCGAACCATGGCGACCCCTCAAGCGCACTCTTGGAGGTGCTCGACCCCGAGCAGAACACTACGTTCCACGATAACTACCTCGATACAGAGTATGACCTATCGAAGGTACTCTTTATCGCTACGGCAAACAACGTAAACAACATCTCATCGGCCCTCCGCGACCGTATGGAGATGATTAACATTCCTGGTTACATCCTTGAGGACAAGGTGCAGATTGCACGCGAGCACCTTATTCGCAAGCAGCGCGAGGCTCACGGCATCACCGAGGAGCAGTTCAACATCACCGACGATGCTATCGTGCAGGTTATTGAGGACTACACTCGCGAGTCGGGTGTGCGTAC
>JAZRAW010000062.1:0-33119 GCA_045634765.1 Alistipes sp. | reverse complement strand
CTCGGCAAAAATGCCACCGATGGGTAGTACTTGACGTACGTCCCATTGGTGGCAATTTTTGTTAGCGGCAGTAGATGTCTGCCTTATAATTCCAAATTACTCTTCGTCGGTGTCAGTGTAAGCCTTCAAGAGCTTATCCTGTACGTCTGCAGGAACCTGCTCGTATGATGCAAACTGCATGGTGTATGTAGCAGCACCTGAAGTGAGTGATGACAATGATGTAGAGTAGCGGTAGAGCTCTGCAAGAGGCACGCGTGCATTGAGGCGGTCGAAGCCCTTATCTGACTCCATACCCATAATCATAGCACGGCGGTTCTGAAGGTCGCTCATCACGGCACCCATGTACTCGCTTGGAGTGAGAACCTCGACGCTGTAGATAGGCTCCATAATCTTTGGACCTGCGTTGCGGAAGGCATCCTTGAATGCGTTACGGCCAGCAAGCTTAAATGAGAGCTCGTTTGAATCTACTGGGTGCATCTTACCGTAGTAAACAACTACGCGGATGTCGCGAGCGTAAGAACCTGTCAATGGACCCTCATCCATCTTCTCCATGATACCCTTCAAGATAGCGGGCATGAAGCGTGTGTCGATTGCACCACCCACAACTGAGTTGTAGAACTGCAACTTACCACCCCATGGAAGGTCGTACTCCTCCTTACCCTTGAGGCTGACAGCGATCTCCTGACCGTTAACCTTGTACTTAGTAGGCTCGGGCATACCCTCATAATATGGCTCGATAACCATGTGTACCTCACCAAACTGACCAGAACCACCAGACTGCTTCTTGTGGCGGTAGTCTGCCTGTGCTACCTTAGTGATAGTCTCACGATATGGAATCTTAGGTGCGAAGTACTCAATCTCCATCTTATTCTCAGCAGATAGACGCTGCTTGAGGATGTTCAAGTGGTGCTCACCCTGACCCTGGATGATGGTCTGCTTGAGCTCCTTAGAGTACTCTACAAGGATTGTAGGATCCTCGAACTTAGCATCGTTCAAAAGCTTGCCGAGCTTCTCCTCGTCGTTCTGCTCCTTAGCCTTAACTGCTGCGCGGTAGCGAGGCTCGGGGAATACGATAGGCTCAACAGCGATGGGAGCTGCGGGAGCTGCCAAAGTATCGTTTGTGCGTGTGCCCTTAAGCTTAACTGTGCAACCGATGTCACCTGCCGAAAGCTCTGTAACCTTGATACGGTTCTTACCAGCAACTGCGAAGAGCTGTGAGAGCTTCTCCTTATTACCTGTGCGTGAGTTAACAAGCTCCATACCCTCAGTCACCTTACCACGAACTACGCGGAAGTAGGTAATCTCACCGATATGCTGCTCGAGCTGGCTCTTGAATACGAATACTACAGCTGGCTCGTCGTCGTTAGCCAAGATCTCCTCACCCTCAGTTGAGAGGAATGCGGGAGCCTTCAATGGACCAGGACCTACGTTGATGATGAACTCCATGAGACGCTTAGTACCGATGTCGCGCTTACCTGAAGCACAGAAGATAGGCATGATGTCACGCTTAGATACGCCGAGCTTCAAACCGACACGGATATCGTCCTGTGTGAGTGAACCCTTCTCGAAGTAGAGCTCCATGAGTGCGTCATCGTAAACAGCAGCAGCCTCAGCAAGCTCCTGGTTCAAAGCCTGTGCGCGCTCCATCTCGCTCTCAGGAATGTCATACTCCTCACGCTTACCGTTCTCGTCTACGAACTTGTAGAGCTTCATCATCAATACGTCGATGAATGAGTCGAAGCCAGCGCCCTGGTTTACGGGATACTGCACGATAACGGGCTTAACAGATGAGTTAGCGCGGATGCCCTCAAGAGTAGCCTCATAGTTAGCCTTGTCGCCGTCGAGCTGGTTAACAACGCCGATAAGTGGCTTGTTAAGGATGCGAGCATAGCGAGACTGAAGCTCTGAGCCTACCTCCCAACCATTCTGTGCGTTGAGGACCATAATGCCCACGTCACCTACCTTAAATGCTGAGAAGAGTGAGCCACAGAAGTCGTCTGAACCGGGGCAGTCGATGATGTTGAGCTTACGGTTCATGAACTCTGTGAAGAGGGTTGTAGAATAGATCGAGCGTTTGTACTCGTGCTCGATATCTGTATTATCCGAGATAGTGTTATTATTCTCGATGCTACCCCTGCGGTCAATTACCTTACCCTCGAAAGCCATTGCCTCTGCAAGGGTAGTTTTACCGGCGCCAGGCGCACCAATAAGAACGATGTTCTTAATCTCTTTTGCTGAATAGTTTTTCATAGTATATTAGGTTTTTTAGGTTTTTTGTTCGGTTCTCAAGTCCATGATTGCGGCGTTATTGACACGCTAATGGTTGCTTAAGTGCCTTTGCGGAGTATAAAATTAAATACTTTTTTTCAAACCACAAAATAAAAAACAATTATTTTTAAAAAATAGGTTATTTTTCGCTGTTATAGCGGGGGTAGTAAAGTGATAGCAAAGTCTTGACCAAGGTTCTAACTTAGCACCTCATTGCATTGCGATATTATCAGAGGTAGAGTGTGGACACATTATGAATGTGGTTATTATATGACCATAGCACAAAAATAAGATAGTGGGGCTACTCCAAACGGAATAGCCCCACTATTAATAAATAGGTATAGGGGTGCTACTTCAACATAGAAATCTCATCTACCGAGAGGCCCTCAATACGGATAATAAATATCTTATTCTCCGATGCCAGGTCATACATCATAGGCATGCTGCTGAAGTATGTCGCCACACTACTATCCCAGTTACGCGAGCCGTCGTTACCAGGCGCAGAACGGAAGAGCATCTTACTACGCACAGAGTTAGCCGAAGCATCACCCATGCGCATCGTTGTCCGTACAAAAATCTCGGAATTGACATCCATTGTCGAGATGAGTGACTGAACATTCACAAAGCTATCATCGACATACTCATATTTACATTTGCCCACAACGTGGTCGTAAATCGAGAAGTCAGCGACACTACTCCACAAACGCTCCGCGATACTCTCCTTGATGTTATACTTGAATGCCACAACCTGCTCATCGCTGATATCGTAATTCTGGCAGAGCAACTCGCTAAGGCGCACATCCTTAGTGAGCGTGTCAGCATGGTGCTCGAAGTATCTATCGAGACACGCATTGTCAATCAACGACATGAAAGGTTGACGATTCACTGGCACCATATCCATCTGCGCATCGTTGTCATGACGCCAAGCAGCGAGGTTGTCGACATACATCCTCATACCATAGTACTTATTACGCAAACGCGAGATAAGCGAAGTAATAGAGTCGAGGATGAGACCCGCAAAGTGCATACGCAACTTATTGACACTCCTTGCATCACTGCGCGACTGAATATTGCGGTTCAACGTCTCCAACTTCTTCCTATACTTTTCATCCAACGCCCTAAGGATGCCATAACGACAGATAAAGAGCGACAAGAAGGGGATGTACAACAGTAACGACAAGACAGTGATTATCCATATATTACGGTCATACCACGACACCTCGTTGCTCTTCATGATAGCATCAACTATCTCGCCATCGACACATCGTGTAGCAACCTCACGCACCATATCTCCAGATGGAGAGTCTATGAAGTGGGTTTGAATATCAAAGAATCCAAAGCGTAGAATGGAGATTAGGAATGCAACGGCCATGACCACAATCCATACAATCCATACTGTGACAACATTGCTATTGTACTTGTTAGCAACATCATCTACTGGCATAAATCGACTTGCCTGCTTGGTAAGAAGTCGCGTACGGTGATAGAAGATAGGAGCTGCAAGTAGGGTCATAACGCCAAGCATTGGGATGGCTGTAACCCAATAGCTAAGCTGGAAGATATCCTTAAGGAAGTAGGTGGCTGCTCCATAGATGGCTACAACGACCACTGCCGACACAGCCAAATATATAAGGATACTGCGACTATCGCTCTGGTAGTCGTCATGGCACATACTACGTCCCATAGATACTTCCTGCTTATGCTGCTCCAAGCGATTAATCTCCCATGTGAGACGCTCCTCAGTACCCACACGCAACGCATCACGCGTAGCGGGAAGACCCAGTCTCGCCTCAAGCATATAGTAGTCGGTACGCAATACACTCAACGAACCCTTGAGAGTCTCGATATGTAGGCGCTCCTCCTCGATAAGTGTGCGCATAATGGCAGCCTGCACAGCAGCATCTGCCTTATTAAACGACACAGCAACTCTTGGGGCCTTACCCACAACGCTAATCTCAGCCTCGCTAATCTCGGTAATGATGCAAGCCTGATTCAATAACTCGGGATCGGTAATGTATGAGTAGGGAATGTAGCAATAACCCTTATCACCGAAGCGTGTACCCCACGAGTTACGAACTATAAAGACCTTCTCAGCATCGCTATAACCGCAGATAACCATTGCGTGGTTACCATGCTGCTGGTGGCTACGCTCATCCTTCGAGGGGTGTGGCACAAAGCCTGTTGAAGACTGCGCAAAAGATTCGAAGAGGCGCAACGATATAACAACTGGATAGCCCTGCGAGAGCGCAGACTTCAGGTCGTTAAGCTTGCACTCCACATTCAAAGCCTTTGTAATCTTGCGACCCTGAGCATCCTCAACAGCCTCTGCCGATGGCTCTGGTAGGCTCTCGGTAACATATGGATGAAGGCTCTCAAGACAGATACCATCCTCACCCATTGCCGTTACTACATCGTAAATCGCAGTACCCTCATCGGCATTTCTCTGCTCCTCGGGCATACGACGGCGCGCACACTGGTAGGCAAACAACTCACTGAGGTCTATCTCCTTGTTCTTGCTACGCTTAACGATATACTCGTACGCAGCAACCAAGGCGAAGGCCGTACATGAGCCCAACGCACCCTGATCACGCACTGCAGAGAAGTCCTGACGTAGGTCTATATCCGAAGGTAGGCTACCCGTAGTGGGGACATATGTCTCCTCCAAGGGGCGCTCAATGTTCTCGGGGTTGAGGCGATATACCTGACCCTCGAACTGGAAACCCTCGGGGGTAAGACGCTTGTGGCTATCCTGCTCCACCTGAATGTTATTCTCGAGCTCCGCCAAGAGCTGCTCCTGACGACGGATATAGTCTGTGCCAGTCTTTATCTCGTGCTTAAGCCTCTTGATATTGTTGATGCGCACCTGTGCCGTAGGGATAACCTCACCAGCATTGGGAGACAATACGGCATAGTCTCTGATTGGCTTACCGTACCTATCAACCTCCTCCTCGGCAATAACCGCAAGGGCATTATTAGCATTCACAAAGAGGTCCATAACCTCTGTGCGGCACTCATCAATGATAATCTGCTGGGCATTATACTGCACACCATGCAACAAGGGGTCATCCTCGCCTAACAACTGTGCCAATGTGGCACGCTTCTCAGGTAGGGTCAACTCTGTATCATTCACAAATGATGTACATACTCCCTCCAAACGCTCAATCTCCTGACGTAGACATGGCTCAACAGCCGCCATGATATCCTCGTGCGACATCTTGTTGAGCAAGGGGACAACCTCCTCATCGTAGAGACGCGAGAAGATGTTGATATTGCTAACAAGGATGCTCTGCACGATGTTAGAGACCTTATTTACATCGACCTCCTCCTGTGTAACAACCTCTCGGTCGAGGATGTAGTTGTATGCCTTGCGCAATAGGTACTGCACAAAGTAGTAGCGGTCGAAGTTGAGCATCGACAGACCAAGGCCGAGCAATGGACGCTCACTCTTAGTGGCGAGCAAGAAGGATGTAGAGAAGATGCGGTTGTAGTCAATAGATACAGACAACGCATACTCACCTACGAGGTTTGCATACGACTCATGGTTGAGGTCGAGAGCGATGCCCTGCTCGTTGTGGTTCTGTACCAAGATGAGGCTGTTGAGCACACGATACTTCATCTTGGTCTTAACCTCAACAATCTGCTTAAGGTTGTTCTTAGCCAACTCATCGAGCTCCTCAGACTTCTGAACAAGGAGACTCTCATCCTCGATAGTCAAGAATGCCAAGTCAGCAGCGAGGAGCAAGAGGTCGACAGTGTAGTTCGCCTCTGTAGCCTCTATTGCCGCCATTATAGCCTCGGCATTTGTCCAAGCCACCTCCGAGTATAGAGGCACATGTATGCAGACGTGCAGGTTGCCATCACCGCGGTTGTTCATGTTCACGGTGTTGGTAAACCTCTGACTGAAGAAGTATGTGAGCCTTCTTGCCGCGTCATCACCCGCCATAGGCTCACCCACGGGGATAAGCTCCACAGCGAAGTGGTCGTCAATGCCTGCTACGAAGGTTGTCTTGTCGATAGCCTTCTGTTGTGCAACATGGAATTGGCAGTTGTCATCGAAGAGCAAGAGCTGCAGGTAGTCGTCAGCCGAACGACCATCCGTATCGACATACTCCTTGCCATACTTGATGGCATATTTCTTTATATTAGAAATATTCTGCTCGGCGCAATTGCCGAGCAGAATATGCAGATTATGTGTCATAGACTACAAATTTTCAAGATGTGCAAGCTCTTCATTGTATAGTGTCCAAACATCATCATAAGGACGAGACTGAAGAGTTGGCATAGTCAAGTTTATCTGAGAGTACTTCTCATAGTAGTTATTCAATTCATTGCCCTTCGCATCAGCAAATAGCTCAGCAATAGCAGCAGCACCTCTTGTAATATTCTGATTCTCAAAGTATGCAGTGAAATCCTTAGTAATCTTATCACTCTTCTCAGAAAAAACCTTGAATGCATCTGTACGACGGTCTGCCAATGCTACCCAATACTGCTTGCCAGGAAGACCACCGAGGCTCTTACTCTTGATGTAATATGTACCCTTATCGTTCTTCAAGAGACCATAGATAAAGCCCTTAACCCACAAGTCAAGAATCTCATCATCATCGACGATTGTCTTACGTGGCTCAATGTCATACTTCTCATCATCCATACGTGCATATACATCAGCATCGAAATGGTAACCAATACCTGGACGTGTAGCGCTCTCATACATCTTACGATAGTCATAAATATCGCTGATACAATAAGCGGGAACTATACCTATCTGATGATAGATGATAATCTTATCACGCATACCAATAGATGCGAAGTCCACATCTCTTGTCGCATTCAAATAGTGTGACTGAGGAAGGCTTCTTTCAAACAAGTCATCCCTCTTAAGTATGCTATTGGTGTTGTCGTTAACACCAACGTAGATAACATCAATGAGAGGTGTTGCTGTTGTTTGGCCGCGGTCTTGGAAGCGGAACAATGGCAATGACTTACGTGCAGCAAGCTGGATAATATTCTCCAAACGTGCTGGATCCTTCTTATAGATATCCTCAAGAACCTCCTCAACGCCACGATTGTCGTATGACTTTGCACCACGCAAATTCTTTGTAAAGTTAAATATAAAGTTCTGCACCTCCTTAGCAGAGTAGTCTGTAAATCCATACACCTTAAAGTTGCCCTCAAGTGAGTCGATAAACTCAGAGAAAAGAATATCCTCTGACTTTACGCTAATACTTTTTGCATCCTCCTCTGCAAGGTTAATCTGGAAAATACTGCCCTCACTTGTCAAGCCATTTTGCAACTTAGCAATATCGAGCTGAATATCCTGCTTAACAGCTCTCAAAAGGCTTTCAATATTAGCCATGCGGGTCTCATTTTCACCCAAAATTACGAGAACGCTATTATAGAATGTAATAGCTGCATCGTGACGCTGAATATCAATCAAGCAGATATTGTACTGACGTGTTGCCTCAACTACATCAGCGGCAAGAGGCTCCTTCTTTGTGAAGATACCCGCGTTCTTAAGATCAGCAACCGCTGCTTCAAGATTTGTCTTTAACGAAGCCCTCTTCTTAGTCAAATCCTCCTTCTCCTGCTTCATTTCACCTAAGCATAGACCAATCTGAGCCTTAATTGACTCCAAAATATCCTTTGCCAATGCTACACCGCACTCCTTATTGATATAGGCAACAAGCAGATTACGCAACTCTGTACGTACACGCTCAATAAGTTCAGTAGTCTTACTGTCGATATCCTCGCTCTTAATCTTATTCGCCTCAATATTGGGGTTAACCGCTGAAATTGGATCCTTGTAATTTGCCTTCTCCAGAATCAAAGCGTAGCGAGGCTCCTTGGGTGCAATAAAATCTGTAACATGATCCTGACCATTGTTCTCGCGAATGCGCACATTTGCAGAGTCAATCCAAGCATTAGCGATAACATTAGCATCATCACATGTATTGAACATGCGGTCGATGATGTTGATAGCAGCCTTATATTTGTAGATATCAGCAAGCGTATTACCACGATATACAATCTCGCAAGCACCCATACCACCTGCCCAAGCCTTCTTATTCAAGATGTCGAGTGTACCCTCTTGAGAGAACTGATTGAAGTTATCGCCAATTGAATTTCCAGCAACCGAAAGTTGTCCAGCAGCAGTAACCAATGCAAGGCTTATCATCTCAGCCAACTCACCCACATTGTCATAGTGGTCAAAGTTGTCGTTCTCGTTGTCAATAAACATTACGTTTGCAAATGGTTTATCCTCCAACTTAAAACTCTCACCAATATACTTGAGCTCTACAGGGGTATTTCCCAAACCATGGTGCATGAGGTAGTCCAAATCAACCAAAGCACCATATGCATTAGGTACTACATGTGCGCACGCGGGCAAAGCCTTGAACACACCAGGCAACACTGCATAACCTGTTGTCTTGTACGCTGGGTTGAGGTTTTGAATAAGATATGCCATATTGAGGAAAGTACCACAACCAGTACCACCACTCACTGAGAATACCATATGAATCTCAGGCAAGGCGTTTGCTAACAACTCATACTTGCTATCATGCGCGATACCTGCATTTGTGATGTCAGCTATCTTTGCGTTTACTGTTGTAGCGACCTTATTCTTGTTTACAGTAAATGCAAAACGACCGTTTGAACGAACACCACCAGCACCCAAACCACGAAGCATAGGAATAGCATTCACATTACACTCAGGAATCCAAGAAAAATCAGACTTGTGGTTTTTATAGAATTCTACAGCTCCAGGAGCGAGCAACTGCAACTGCTCGTGAGGCTCGAGCTTAACCACCTCACCACGTACAGAGAGAAGCTGCTTGCTATACTCACCTTTATCAGTATCAATGCCCAAGAAGCCAATCATTGGGGGAACCTCACCGTAAGTATCAATAAACATCTTCTTGGTGTGAAGCAAGGCCTTCATACCTGTACCTCCAAGACCAATATAGAGGCATCTTCTAATCTTTGTAGCCATAGTTTTAGGTATTTTTATAATTAATATTTTTTTGTTCTATTGCGTGAAATCTTTGGGCTATAGCACATTGATATCAATCTTTGTGCGGTTCGTTAAATCATTAAGAGTGTAGTGCTGATTCCTCTGCAAGAGGAAGTTGTCACATGCATAATTGTCACTATTAAAGCGCATTACCAACTTATCACCACGGGGCTCAAAGGTCACATCCGACACCCATGATGGATGCACATTATAGAGGATAGTACCCTTATACAACTTGCTCCAGAAGCCTTGCTTCTTGCGCGTGTTAGTGAAGACCACCGAACGTTTTCCCTTAACACGTACTCGCTGTTGATAATTGCCTGTCAATGCGATATACGAAACCTTTATCTTTGGAGTCATCATGCGCGAGATAATAACCGAGAGGATGAATATGGTTATAATAGAGCCCAAGACCCATAATAGGATATTAAGAAGTGGGTTCATAATAACCTTCTGCTCCACTACAACACCAACACTCTCAAGCTCACCAAGATCCACATGAAGATCCTCGGCGAGAACTACGTCATGGTCTACACCATCAATCCTAACAGACTTATTGTAGCTTACTGCGTCACTCTTCTCATCAATATCATATCCGAAATAGAGCGTATAATCATTGACATCTTTAATTTCGGTGAACTGTAGACCTACATTTAGAGATAGTTTGTCGTTCTGAATATCGCCCAAGTAGACTTTAAGGCGGTGATTATCACACTTCTCACCATTAAGGTAGACATTAATACCCTTAGGTGCCACATACTCATCTTTGCTCTCACTCACATAGAATGTTATATAGCCCTTACCTTTAAAAAGTTTACAAGCGTCGGGGCTGAGCGTAAACTCAAGCTCGCGCTCCATCAACTGGGGCTCATATTTGTACCCCAAGAAGTCCTCATAGCACTCTGTATAACCCCACTTCTCACCCACGGGGCTATCATCACCACCACAAGCAACGGCCAACACCATTGCCATTATGCCGAATAATATGTTGTATACTCTTTTCATACTCATACCAAATTACTTAAGTCTTACGTTTACGATAGGCCTAAATTTGTTAGTAACCTTCAAATCGAGGCTCTTCGTATCGAGCCAATAGACATAGATTGTCGAATTATTTCGCACCTTCTTTGGCTCAGACGAGAGACGTACAGACACTGTTAAATCGCTATCTTTATCTACTTTAAATTTAGCATTAGGCTTCAACGCTACATCAACACTTCTCGTCAAATCTGCAGTATAATTAATGTATTTATCATCGTTGAATTTTACCTTCAAATCCTTAGGCAGTGTAAAGCCCTCAGGCACATCGAAGCGCACGCCGAACTGCGTATCGCGAGAGCTGATTGTACCCTTCTTTGCTGTGAGCGACGCCTTTATTGGGCAGAAATAGATAACGGGAGTACTCTTATCCGCATCGATAAACTCTGTATATGCCAAATTGCTCAAACCATTCTTGGGATTATTGCTATCCTGCTTGAAGTTAACATAGAAGAGCATATTGATGCTATTACAATTTCCCATCGCTGAATCCAACGTTTTAATTGCATCCTGAAGTCTCTTCTTTGAGTCGGCATTACCGCCATCTACATAGTCAGTATTAGTATAATACTCCTGACAACCATCTGTCAAAAGAATAAAGATTGTATTATAATTATTATCCAAATAATTATCCTGCGCGAAATAGACTGCATCGGCAATATCAGTGTAACCCCCTGGTTTTAGCTTATCATCAAACTTTTTATAGTGCTCGTCAATCCAATCAGCGCCATGATAACCAAGGTTGGCAAACTCAACAACACTCTTTGAAGTCTCGATACTATCATCATACACATCATACTCCAATAACGCAATGCTACCATTGCTCACCTCATATTTTATTGATTCAACGACTTTATCATTAAAAAGAACAATGATAATCTCTGTACCATTTGGTTTACTAAGCACATCCTCTTTCAAGTAGCCATACATGCGACCACACAAACCACTATTGGGGTCGGCATCCTTATTTTTATTAGGTTTTATCGAACCAGTTACGTCCCAAAGATATACATAACGAGTTTTCTGCGTAGGGGCATCCTGCGCTACAGCTACATCGGCGACGCCTATCGCCATGCACATAATAAGAAATAAGGTGTAAAGTCTCTTCATTGCCATCTTGTGTTCTATTGTAATATCACACCCACATCTATGTTATTGGGGTAAACACCACTATGCTTAACCACACCAAAATGAGTGTAATCTCTTACAAAGATATATAAAAATTTTTTTATTCTAAGTAATATATGGTGTAAAAAAACTCGCCCATAATGAAAATTTATTGGAAGTATCGACTTAAATCATGCTTAACACATAAGGAATAGTGGCAGCCACAGCAACCTAAAAAGTGGCGCAAACCTATTGCATACAAAAAGCCACCGATGGAGACTTCCATCAGTGGCTCTATCAATGCGACGCGGGTGCGCCGCTATGCTAAGCAGTTATTACCAAATTGTAACACGCTCCTCAACAGGCATATACATAGCATCGCCCTCGGTAATGCCAAAGGCATCATACCATGACTGGATGTTACGCAATGTAGCATTTACGCGGTTGCGACCAAGTGAGTGTACGTCGACCTTTGTGAGGCGCTCCTTCTCCTGGTCGGTGATGTTCTGTGCCCAAAGTGTAGCGTAGCCAATGTAGAAGCGCTGCTCACCTGTAAAGCCATCGATATCAGCGGGACGACCCTCTGCCCAAGCGTACTTTGTAAGACCTGTGAACGCAAGGCGGAGACCACCCTGGTCTGCGATGTTCTCGCCAAGAGAGAACTTACCATCAGCATAGAGGCCAGGAAGAATCTCGATGGCGTTGAACTGATCTACGAGAACCTGAGTCTTCTTCTCGGAGGCAGCGCGGTCCTCAGCTGTCCACCAATCGCTCATGTTACCCATCTTATCGAACTGCGAACCCTGGTCGTCGAAGCCGTGAGTCATCTCATGTGCGATAACCACACCGATAGCGCCGTAGTTTACAGCATCGTCAGCATCGGGGTTGTAGAAAGGAGGCTGAAGAATAGCTGCGGGGAAGCAAATCTCGTTTGTTGTAGGCATGTAGTATGCGTTAACTACCTGAGGAGCCATCATCCACTTCTCGCGGTCTACGGGCTTACCTACCTCGCTCATTGAGTCGGCAGTATACCAGCGGTTAGCCTCAACAACATTCTCCCAGTAGCTCTTCGATGGGTCTACAACGAGTGTAGAGTAATCCTTCCACTTGTTGGGGTAGCCAATCTTCACGGTGAATGCAGCGAGCTTCTCCTGTGCCTTAGCCTTGGTCTCCTCGCCCATCCAGTCGAGAGTCTCGATGTGGTCAGAGAATGCCTTCTGGATGTTTGCAACCATCTCCTCTACGCGAGCCTTCTCGCCCTCGGGGAAGTAGCGTGCAACATAAATCTGACCTACAGCCTCAGAGAGAATTGAGTTGGGCACACCCATAGCACGCTTCCAACGGGGACGAATCTCCTGAGTACCAGACATTGTTCTACCGAAGAACTCGAATGATGCCAATGCGAAGTCCTCGCTCAAGTAAGATGCAGCAGCATCGATGTAGTGTGCAGCGACATATGCACGAAGCTCATCCATAGAGGCTGAGTTGATAACCGCAAGGGTATTAGCAAATGATGAGGGCTGGCTAACGACAATCTTGTCGAGGTTTGTCACGCCCATAGCTGCGAAGTATGCATCCCAGTCGATACCTGGATACTCAGCCTTGAACTCCTCATATGTATAGGGGTTGTAACCCTTAACGATGTCGCGGCACTCCACATTTGTCCAGTGCATAGCAGCGAGACGGTCCTCGACAGCCAATACGCGCTTAACCATCTTCTTTACGTTGCCTTTAACGCCAGCAAGAGTGAAGATGTTTGCGAGGTATTCGTTGTATGCAGCTTTGATGCTTGCATTCTTATCGTCAGTGTAGTAGTCGCGGTTACCCATGCCGAGGCCACCCTGCTCCATGTAGAGGATGGTCATGTTGCTATCAGCGAGGTCGGCTGCGGGGTATGCATAGAAGAATACGCCGATGCCATCGGTGTGAAGCTGTGCGAGTGATGCGATAAGCTCCTCGCGGCTCTCCATAGCGAAGATGTTGTCGAGAGCAGCACGGATAGGCTCAGCACCCTCTCTATTGAGGCGCTCCTCATCGAGACCCATCTTGTAGAGGTCAGAAATCTTCTGCTCAACGCTACCGAACTCGGCCTCGGTCTGAGCCATCTCGTTGAACAAGGCGTTGATGCGAATCTCATTGTTCTCGCGCAACACGTCGAAAGAGCCATAGCGTGAGAACTCTGGCTTTAGGGGGTTGTTCTTCTGCCAGCCACCTGTAGCCCACTGATAGAAGTCGTCGTTGCGGTTAATCGACTCGTCGAAGTTGTTAGTGTCGATAGCTGGAACGCTCTTATCACCCTCGGTTGTTGTCATTGCAAATGCCGTCATTGCGAATGCCGATAATAGTACAAAGGTTAATCTTTTCATCTATTATAAATTTAATTAGTAATCTAAGTTTCCGAGAATCAATTTCTTGTTAGAAGGGGTTAGATACAACGCTCGGCGAATTTCAAAGCGATGGGCTGTACTATGGCGTACTGCCCATTGCTGAGATAATTCGTTAGCGGCGGTAGATAACCTCTTATCACAAGAAATTACTTGCGGATAGCTGCTACGCCTGGAAGCTCCTTGCCCTCCATGTACTCGAGCAAAGCACCACCACCTGTTGATACGTACGATACCTTATCTGCCAAGCCGAACTTGTTTACGCAAGCTACAGAGTCGCCACCACCGATGAGTGAGTATGCGCCATTCTTCTCTGTTGCCTCGGCGATAGCCTCAGCCACTGCGCGTGAGCCTGTAGAGAACTTGTTAATCTCGAATACGCCAACGGGGCCATTCCAGAGGATTGTCTTGCAACCAAGGATGTGCTCGCGGAACTTTGCCTTACCGCCAGTAGCGATGTCGACACCCTCCCACTCGTCAGGAATGTTGTTTGCGGGAGCCTCCTGAGTGTTAGCGTTCTCAGAGAAGTCGTCACAGATGAGTGCATCGGGAGAGCGGAGAATCTGAATGCCACGCTCCTCAGCCTTCTTCAAAATCTCGAGTGCTACGGGGAACATATCGGGCTCGCAGATTGATTTACCCTCCTTGCCACCCTCAGCGCCTGCGAAGGTATAGGTCATACCGCCACCGATGATGATAGAGTCAACCTTCTCCATGAGCTTCTCGATGATGGTAATCTTTGTAGATACCTTTGAGCCTCCGATGATAGCACAGAATGGGCGCTCGGGGTTCTCCATAACGCCGTCAATAGCCTTGAGCTCGTTCTCCATAACGTAGCCGAACATCTTGTCCTGGGGGAAGTAGTCAGCGATGAGCGCTGTTGAGGCGTGTGCACGGTGTGCAGTACCGAATGCGTCGTTGATGTAACAGTCAGCGTATGAAGCGAGCCTCTTCACGAACTCCTTCTGTGACTCCTTAACAGCCTTCTTAGCCTCCTTCTTCTCCTCCTCTGTAGCATCCTCTGCCAAGCCGCGGGGCTTACCCTCCTCCTCGGCATAGAAGCGCAAGTTCTCGAGAAGCATCACCTCACCGGGCTTGAGGTTTGCAGCCATCTCGGCAGCTCGCTCACCCATGCAGTCACCTGCGAACATAACCTTCTGGCCAAGGCGCTCCTCGATAGCATATACAATCTGCTCCAAAGAGTACTTTGCATCGGGGTTCTTCTTAGGACGACCGAGGTGTGACATCAAGATTACAGAGCCACCAGCAGCCAATACCTTCTTAATTGTGGGGATAGCAGCACGAATACGAGTGTCGTCAGTCACTTTGCCCTCAGCGTTGAGGGGCACGTTGAAATCTACGCGGATAATAGCACGCTTACCAGCGAAGTTGTAATTGTCGATAGCAAACATAATTATATTGTTTTAGTGAATAATCAGTTGTCGGCACAAAGTTACGATTTTTTTCATATCAATCATACACAATACCTATATATTATTAACAGATTTTACGCTCTTTTTATCTATGCTCCTATGCAAAAAGCACAACAAAAAGTAATTTTCACGAAAAAAGCACACTTTATTCTACATCATTGGAAAAGTTTTGCTACCTTTGTATGATGTATTAACCCAGCGGAGAGTTCTAACTTCGACAAGTGGTTAATTTTAATTTAAAATTTTGCTATGTAGCTATGTACGATTTGTTAAATGTTTTGTATGTTATAGTGGTTGTATTTTTATTCATCCTTAATATCGTGATGATTGTCAGATTCTTCCAGATGAGCGATGATTTAAGAGATCTACGCAATCACTTCATAACAAGCGAGAAGGAAGGAATTGCTGCTGAGGCAAGCACCACCGAGGCCAGCGTCACCGAGGAACAACCCAAAAAGCAGTCGCTAGGTCAGCGCATTAAAAGTGCTTTGCGAGTGAGTCCATCAACTCTTATTTATTGTGTGGTGGCAACAATTATCACACTTGCACTTATATGTTTGGTATATGAAATCTTCTAAGCAATTGAACTATAAACCTCAAGTATAATATACATAAACTATAAAAAATAAAACTTGAATTATGGAGAATAACAAGCTTCAGCGCGCAGCCGATAACATCCGTATCTTGGCTGCTTCGATGGTAGAAAAGGCAAAGTCTGGTCACCCAGGTGGTGCTATGGGCGGTGCTGACTTTATCAATGTGCTCTACACAGAGTTCTTGCGCTACGACCCCGACAACATGGCATACCCCCACCGCGATCGTATGTTCCTCGATCCTGGCCACATGTCACCTATGCTCTACGCTGTTCTCTCGTTGGCAGGCAACTACTCAACTGAGGATTTGCAGTCGTTGCGTCAGTGGGGCAGCGTAACACCTGGTCACCCCGAGGTTGATGTATTGCGTGGTGTTGAGAACACCTCTGGTCCTCTTGGTCAGGGTCACGCTATGGCTCTCGGTGCTGCTATCGCTGAGCGCTTCATGGTAGCTCGCTTCGGTGAGTGGATGGCACACAAGACCTATGCTTTCATCTCTGACGGTGCTGTTCAGGAGGAGATTTCACAGGGCGTAGGCCGCATCGCTGGTCACCTCGGCTTGGCTAACCTCATCATGTACTACGACTCTAACAACATCCAGCTCTCAACAAAGTGCGACGAGGTTGACACAGAGGACATCGAGATGAAGTATAAGGCTTGGAACTGGAACGTTATCACCGTAAATGGCCAGTCT
Organism: Alistipes sp.; assembly: GCA_045634765.1. Classification (GTDB taxonomy): domain Bacteria; phylum Bacteroidota; class Bacteroidia; order Bacteroidales; family Rikenellaceae; genus Alistipes. The sequence continues at coordinate 16,593 of JAZRAW010000062.1, read as the reverse complement.
ATCGACGAGATTCGTGCCGCATTGAAGGCTGCAAATGCCGAGACTGAGCGTCCAACACTCATCATCGGTAAGACCATCATGGGCTACGGCGCACGCAAGGCCGATGGTTCAAGCTTCGAGAATATGGTATCTACACACGGTCAGCCACTTACAGCTGCTGGTGCCGACATCGCTGCTACAATCAAGAACCTCGGTGGTAACCCCGACGAGCCATTCGCAGTATTCGAGGAGTCGAAGGAGGTTTACGCACAGCGCAAGGAGGAGTTGCGTGCTTGGGCTAAGCAGATGCAGGCTACAGAGGCTGCATGGCGCAAGGAGAACCCCGCACTCGCCGAGAAGATGGACAACTTCTACTCTGGCAAGCTCCCCGAGATCGACTACTCAGCAATCAACATCAAGCCCGACGACGCTACTCGTTCAGCATCTTCAGCTATGCTCGGCTACTTCGCAGAGCATGTTGAGAACATGGTTGTATCTTCTGCCGACCTCTCTAACTCTGATAAGACCGACGGCTTCTTGAAGAAGACAAAGGCATTTACTAAGGGTGACTTCACTGGTAACTTCTTCCAGGCGGGTGTTGCCGAGCTTACTATGGCATGCGTTATGAACGGTATGGCTCTCCACGGCGGTATCATCCCCGCTTGCGGTACCTTCTTCGTATTCTCTGACTATATGAAGCCCGCGGTACGCCTCTCTGCTCTTATGGAGAAGAAGGTCATCTACATCTGGACACACGACTCATTCCGCGTAGGTGAGGATGGTCCTACCCACGAGCCCGTTGAGCATGAGATGCAGATTCGCCTTATGGAGCACATGCGCAACCACTCTGGCGAGCGCTCAATGCTCGTACTCCGCCCCGCAGATGCTGAGGAGACAGTTGCAGCATGGAAGATGGCTTTGGAGGAGAAGCGCCCCGTGGCTCTTATCCTTTCACGCCAGAACATCAAGTCGTTGCCCGCATTGAACGGTCTCTCACGCCGCGAGGAGGCTATGAAGGCTGAAAAGGGTGGCTATGTTGTTATGGAGGCTCCTAACGCAAAGGTTACCCTCGTAGCTACTGGTTCTGAGGTATCTACATTGGTTGAGGGCGCAGAGCTTTTGGCTGCAGAGGGCATCGCAACACGCGTTATCTCAATCCCATCTGAGGGCTTGTTCCGCGACCAGAGTAAGGAGTACCAGGCAGAGGTTTTGGGCAACTTGCCACGCTACGGTATGACTTCTGGTTTGTCAGTAAACCTTCGTGGTCTTGTAGGCGAGGAGGGCTTCATCCACGGCTTCGACCACTTTGGTTACTCAGCACCTTTCAAGGTACTCGATGAGAAGTTTGGTTATAACGGCAAGACTGTAGCCGAGGAGGTTAAGAATTTCTTGCGATAAGGGGTCATTCTCGACCTATCCCCAAAGTAAGACCCCACGGGCTGTACTATATGTACTATCCCGTGGGGATCTTCTTTTGCGATAGACCAAGCCTAACCCCTTCTGGCAAGAAATTAACACCTATCCCTATATAAAGAGATACCGCAGAGGGAATATGGCAATGACATAAAAAATGCCGTCGATGGTAGTACCTATGTACGTCCCATTGACGGCACTTTTTGTTCGCAGCAGCAGATGCTACCTTATCGTACGAAATTAAAGGTTGCCGAGCTTTCGGTTAGTCTCGCGGATAATCTTAATTGTCGACTCATCCTCCACGAAGATGGAGTTAAGACCCTGCTGCTCCTGCGCGGGGTCACCAGTGTAGTCATCACCCTTTGCCCAGTACTCGTGGTCCTCAACATTTGTCTCGGCATAACCACCCCAACTCCAGAAGTTACAACCTGCAAATACATCGTTATTCTCGCGCGCTGTGACGATGAGGTCAAACACAAATGTGTAGTACATATCGCGGCAAGTTACGGGGCTACCCTTATGGAAATCCATATTGTCGCGGGGCATACCAAACTCCTCAACCACAACGGGTTTACCAATCTTGCGACCAAGCTCGAGGTGCATATTTATATACTCCTCGGTATTCTCGCACGACTGCTTCAAATCCTCGCGCATGGCGTCACCGCGCATCCACTTCCAGTTGTAGGGCCACACATGGCAGTTGACATACGAAATCTCGTCGATGGCGTGTATGCGCTCGCACAACTCCATGTCCCACTCGCAGCCATAAAAGCCCTCCGAGCCTGTCGAAATCATGTGGTTGGGGTCGAGTTCGCGGATAAGCTTCGCACTTGTCTCAATCCACTCGGCGAAGGCCTCTTGGTTGTTCTGCTCGAGGCTGCTGAAGGCACGGGGCTCGTTCGAAATCTGCCATGAGAAGATAGCGGGGTCGTCGATATACTTGATGCCTGTATAGCGGTTTGTGCGCGACACGATAAAGCGCACATGGTCATAGAATATCTGCTTTGCGCGCTCGTTATTCACGAACTCTCCAGCGAAAGTATTGTATGAGAACCAACCATCTACGCGAGGCACAAGCACTGGGGTGTTGTTCGCCCATGCCACATACTGAGTGTAGCCACCGCTCCACTCCCACGCATTATTGAAGTAGAGCACTGCGGTCATATCGCGCTTGCCAAGCTCCATCATCAAGTAGTCGAGGCCCGCCAATACATCATCGTTGTATACGCCAGGCTCGGGCTGAAGGTTAGGTTCAATCTTTCCGAGTAGGCCATTCTCGCCCTCACCACCCACAAGGATGCGGAGGTTGTCGATGCCATTAGCCTTCATAAAGTCGAGCTCGCGGCAGAGGCGCTCACGGTCGCCACCCTCACCCTCCGAACCGAGGATTGCGCCATACCAGAAGTTTGTACCCACAAAGTAGTAGGGCTCGCCATTGCGGATAAACTGACCATCCTCGACGGTTATAAACTTGTTCTTCTCAGCCTCGGTGCTACCCTTTGGGGCACAACCAACAACCAACATCATAGCCGCAACCATCGCGGCAAAACACACCTGTTGAAATCTCTTCATCTTAAAAAAGGGAATTCTATAAAATTAGTTAATAAGTTTTCGTTGCTGTAATCGTTTACAAAAGTAGATATTTTTTTTGAAAAATTACTGCTTTTTACATTTGTAAAATTAGAGTATCTTGTGTACTTTTGTAGGGTGAAATTGCGTCAATGCCCCCTGCTCACTTTTAGTGGCAACACAAAACGCTGATACACAACTTATTAACACATTGCATCAAGCAATAGTTATCGGTGAGATAAGAGGGTATTTTAATGCGATAAAGATTACTCAAGCAAGGAGAAAATGAAGCGTATAATACTATCCGGTGGTGGTACTGGAGGACACATATATCCCGCAGTGGCTGTGGCAGAGTCCCTAAAACGCAAATATGGCGAGGAGGTAGAACTGCTCTTCGTAGGTGCTGAGGGCAAGATGGAGATGGAGAAGGTGCCCGCTTTGGGCTACAACATCAAGGGTCTCCCCGTTGCGGGCTTACAGCGTAAGCTCACACTAAAAAACTTGGCATTGCCATTCAAGGTGGCGGCAAGTGTGCGCCGTGCTAAGCGCATCATCCGCGACTTCAAGGCCGACATCGTAGTGGGCTTTGGTGGCTACGCCTCGGCCCCCGTGCTATGGGCGGCACAGCGCCTTGGCATCCCAACGCTTATTCAGGAGCAGAACTCCTACGCGGGACTTACGAACAAGCTGCTCTCGAAGCGTGCCAAGCGCATCTGCGTGTCGTACGACAAGATGGAGCGCTTCTTCCCTGCCGACCGCATCGTGATGACGGGTAACCCCTTGCGTGGTCGCTTCTCGGCTGATGGCGCAAACCGTGGCGAGGCACTCGGCTACTACGGCTTCAACGACGCGATGCCCGTAGTGTTGGTTGTGGGTGGCTCACTCGGCACACGCACCCTCAACGAGATGATGAAGGCGTGGATACTCTCGCTTAATGGCGAAGCCCCCGTGCAGGTGATATGGCAGACAGGTAAGTTCTACGAGCGCGAGATGCAGGAGTTCCTCGCAGCGCACCCCACGAAGAATATCTGGCAGGGCGCCTTTATCGACCGCATGGACTATGCTTACGCAGCAGCAAATGTAGTGCTCTCACGTAGCGGTGCTTGTACCGTGTCGGAGTTGTGCCTTGTGGCCAAGCCTACAATCTTTGTCCCCTCGCCCAATGTCTCGGAGGACCACCAGACGAAGAACGCTATGGCACTTGTAGAGAAGGGTGCTGCGGAGATTGTCAAGGATAGCGAGGCTGTGGAGCGCGGCATGAAGGAGGCTGTGGCACTCGCCATGGACCGTGACCGCCTTGAGAACCTCTCGGCAAATATTGCAAACCTCGCCATCGTGGACTCTGCAGACCGCGTGGTGGCAGAGGTAGAGAAGATTTTAACGAAGTAGGAGCATGGAGCGTAACTATACGAAGATATACTTCCTCGGCATTGGCGGCATTGGCATGAGTGCCCTTGCGCGCTACTACATGCACGAGGGCTACCGTGTGGCGGGCTACGACCGCACTGCGACACCCCTAACTCGCGCCCTCGAGGCTGAGGGTGCAGAGGTGCACTACGAGGATGACATCAACCTTATCCCCGAGGATATGCGCTCGGCGGAGGATACGCTCGTTATCCTCACCCCCGCAATCCCTGCCGACCACAACGAGTGGGCCTGGCTACGCGAGAGGGGTTTTCATATAGAGAAGCGCTCGCAGATACTTGGACATATCTCTGAGGGTAAGCTCTGCATGGCTGTTGCTGGCACACATGGCAAGACCACCACTTCGACGCTCGCAGCATGGCTCAACCACGCCGCAGCGAAGGAGGGTAGTGCCATCTTGGGTGGCGTGTCGCGCAACTTCAACTCCAATCTCTCGCTCGGCGAGGGTAAGCGCTTGGTTGTTGAGGCCGATGAGTACGACCGCTCGTTCTTGCGCCTACACCCCAATGTAGCAGTCATCACGGCGGCAGATGCCGACCACCTCGACATCTACGGTACTGCCGAGGCTGTTACGGAGGCCTTCGAGGAGTTTGCATCGCAGATTAAGGAGGGTGGAGCACTCATTCTTAAGCAGGGCGTAGAGCTTAAGTTCGACACCGCATTGCGCTCGTTGTATCGCTACTCGTGCGATGATGGTGGCGACTTCCACGCCGAGAATATCGCACTTATTGAGGGCGGTCATTATCGCTACGACATTGTCTTGCCAGATGGTCGCATCGAGGGTTGCACGCTCGGCATCTTGGGCAAGGTGCACATCGAGAACTCGGTGGCTGCGGTGGCTATGCTATGGTGCGCTGCAAAGATTGAGAATAAAGCCTTCGACAAGGAGGCGATTAAGGAGGCACTCAGGAGTTTCGAGGGCGTGAAGCGCCGTATGGAGGTATATATTAATACCCCCAAGCTCGTATATATCGACGACTATGCCCACCACCCCGAGGAGCTACGCGCTACAATAGAGTCGTTGCGTGGCATCTTCCCTGGTCGCAGATTGTTGGCGATATTCCAGCCCCACCTCTACACCCGCACGCGCGACTTCGCTGCGGAGTTCTCCGAGGTGTTGTCGTTGTGCGACGAGGTTATAATGGTGCCCATCTACCCAGCGCGCGAGTTGCCAATTGAGGGCGTATGCTCCGAGATGATTGGTCGCAACCTAAAGGTGGAGTGGCAGCTTGTGGAGCGTGAGAATATTGCAGAGCGCCTCCGCACGATGGATACGGATGTTGTTGTGACATTTGGTGCAGGCAACATCGACGCCGTATGTGAGGATATTTACAATTGCTTGAAAGAGAGGTCATAGATGAAGAGGGAGGTGATGCACAAGATTTTGAACTACATTGGCTATGGTGTGGCTGCCATTGCCATTATAGTCGTCATAGTGTGTGCTGAGGTTCTCAGTCGCGAGCATCGCGCATCACAGCCCGTAACAAAGCTCAAAATCAACATCACGGGAGGTGGTGAGCACCCCTTAGCGGATGTGGAGAGCATAGATAAATGGATTAAGGAGGCTGGCTTGGTGAAGCACAATACGACGCTCGAGACGCTAAACATCGGAGATATAGAGCTCCGAGCCAAGGAGCATAACGCTGTAGCCCAAGCCAATGCACATGTAGACTACAATGGCACGGCGGTACTCGACATCACGCTACGCGAGCCAATTGCTCGACTACGCGTCAACGGCTACGACCAATACATCACCGCAGATGGCTTTATTCTGCCCACGGTAGAGGATGCCACGGCGGCTGTTCCGGTGATAACGGGAGGGTATACTCCTCTATTTCGTGCCGACTACACGGGTTATGCAAGTCGCATAGTCACCGACTCTATAGCCTCGCTCGATAGGGTCATAGCCGATCTTGAGGATGCCAAGCTACCCTACTATCGCCAACTCGACGAGAACGATGCAGAGCTGCGCGAGGTGCTTAATGAGAGCGTACGCAAGGGTGTGTTTATGTCTGATAGGGAGTATCGCATTCTTGTCAACGAGCTTGAGGGTCGCAAGATTGCAGCACGCGAACGCCACTCCGCAACAAAGCGTAGGCTCGAGGGTGAGATTAATTCTCTAACAGCACAGCAACAGGAGGCACGCATGAAGCAGCGCAGTGTGCGTATGGCGGGAGATGACTTTGCCGCCCTTGTAGAGTTCTTAATCAGCGTTGATGAGAGCACTTTCTGGCGAGCAGAGATTGTGCAGATTATGCTCAGTGGTGGTGGCGACAAACGCATGGAGCTAAGCTTCGTGCCACGTTCAGGAAGCTTTGTTGTAGACCTTGGCTCTCCAACAGAACTCGACACCAAACTCTCAAACCTATATCGATTCTATAACAAGGGACTCGATAATGTAGGATGGAACAAATATCGCAACATCAGCCTCCGCTACAGCGGACAGGTTGTATGTCGCTAACAAACATGGATATAAATAATAAAACTATACACAACAATGAAAGAGAGACAAATTGTAGCCATTGACGTAGGCTCATCGAATGTAGTTATCGCCGTAGGTGCGATTGAGGATGATGGCCGCGTAAATATCCAGGGCATTGTATCGGAGCCTATTGAGGGTGTTGAATCGGGCCGCGTAGAGAATAGCGAGACGGCAGGTCGCGCTGTTAAGGCAGCCAAGGAGCGCATCGAGAGCGAGCTAAACATCAAGATTACGGAGGCTTACGCAGGTCTCTCAGGCGATTTTATACGCTGCGTACAGGTTACCGACTACGTCTATGTGCAGGATGTGGGCAGCAACCAGATTACCGAGCGCGACATCGAGGATCTCGACCGTCGTATGCAGAGCGTCAAGCTCCCCGATGACCGTGAGGAGATACTCTCGATGGAGGCTGTACGCTATAGCATCGATGATAGGTATGTCGATGTCCCCGTAGGTGCATATGGCCATATGCTCAAGGCTACATACAACTTTATACTTGGAGACCGCGCTATGCGCGACCGCCTCAACCAGTGCCTCATGAAGCAGGGCATCAAGGTTAAGGAGTTTGTGCCCAACGCCCTAATCTCACACCTCGCAGTCGCTACAGACGAGGATATTGAGGAGGGTGTAGTTGTTGTCGACCTCGGTGGTGGCGTTACAGATGTCTCGGTGCTCTATCACAACAAGGTGCGCCACATCGCCTCTATCCCCATTGGCTCGGACTCCATCAACAACGACATTCGCGCATATGGCATTCCAGCAAACTATGTCGAGAATCTCAAGCGCCGCTATGGCTCTGCAGTAACCGACTTGGCTACGGATGATAAGATTGTGTTCCAGTCTGCACGCCGCGGTGTTCCCAAGAGCATCCTTCGTCGTAATCTTGCAACAATAATCGAGTCGCGCCTTAAGGAGATTGCTGAGTGGATACGTCGCGAGATTAATGAGGCTGGTTGTGGTTCAAAGTTCTCGCCCATCCTTCTTATTACGGGTGGTGGTGCCGAGATGCAGAACATCGAGACGCTCCTCGCCCGCGAATTGGGCATCGAGGAGGTGCGTGCCGTATATCCCGAGTATGGCTTTACTGAGAACTTGACCGACATGGTCACAACCATGGCATACTCTACCGTAGCGTCGCTCCTACTCTTTGGTGCACAGCATGGCGTATGCTCTGTTGCAGGAGGTGTGCGCACTACTCCATCGGTAGAGCCCCCAGTGAAACCACAGTCCCCAACCATCCATGTTGCAGAGCCTGAACCTGCAAAAGAGGAGACTCCGCAGGAGAAAAAGGCTGAACCACAAAAGATTAGTGTTAAGGCCGAGACGGAAGACCTCGACAAAGAGTTTGGAGTGGGCACACCAACACAAAAGAAGAGCTCATTCTGGGAAAGACTCCAACGCGAGATTGGTAATATAGGCAACTCGTTTGCAGGCAAGGATGAGGATAAAGATAATTGGTAAAATCGGAGGATAGAAAATGGATAATATGAATGGAAATATGACCGACGACTTGGTTAAGGCTATCGCCGGTGACAATATATCGAACATCGAATTTGACTCAGAGTCAAACATCATGGTTATTGGTGTTGGTGGTGCGGGCGGCAATGCTGTCAACCACATGCACCAGATGGGTATTACGGGTGTAAACTTCGTGGTATGTAACACCGATGCCAAGGCTCTTGGTAACTGCACTGTAAATAATAAGGTGCAGATGGGTCCTGGTCTTGGTGCGGGTAACGACCCCAAGCGTGGTCGTGAGCTTGCTATCGAGAGTGAAGAGCAGTTGCGTAGCCTCTTGGAGACCTCTGGTGCAAAGATGCTCTTTATCGCAGCAGGTATGGGTGGTGGTACAGGTACAGGTGCTTCGCCCGTCATCGCAAAGCTCGCACACGAGCTCAAGATACTCACCGTTGCTGTTGTGACAATGCCCTTCCGCATGGAGGGTCCTGGTCGCTACAACAGCGCTGTGGAGGGTGTCAGCGAGCTTAAGCAGTGGGTAGACTCGCTCTTGGTTATCGACAACGAGCGCTTGCGCATGCTCTATGGTAAGTTGCCCCTTAAGGAGGCCTTCGGCAAGGCAGATGATGTCTTGAGCATGGCAACAAAGGGCATCGCTGAGATTATCACCGTTGAGAAGGCTCTCGTGCGTGTCGACTTCGCCGATGTCAAGAAGGTTATGCTCAACAGTGGCCGTGCACACATGTCTATGGTCAAGGCTACGGGTGAGAATCGCGCCTTGGAGGTTGCCGAGGCAGCACTCAGCTCATCACTCCTCGATGACAACAATATCAACGGCGCAAAGGAGATTCTTCTTAACTTCGCCGTACGCGACATCGACTTGATTACGCAGGACGACATCACCATCGCCATGGAGTGCATCCAGAAGCATGCGAGCTACGTCGATGAGGATGGCATATCACACGATGCCGACATCATCTGGGGTGCATGCCAGAAGCCCTCATTGGCAGATGATGAGCTCGAGTTGGTAGTTGTTGCAACACGATTCACTGATGGCAATAAGCTTAAGATTGAGGAGCGCTATCCAGAGTTTACACCAACGACTCCAACGCCTCCTACACCTCCAATCATGGATCCTAAGAAGCCAGGAGGTGAAGATAAGCGTGACCCAGAGATAAACAAGCCTCGCGAGAATGTGATTATCACTCCTCCGCAGGATAAGTATCGCCAGGTTATCCTTCAGAAGCGTGAGCCCGCCTATGTGCGCCTTCGTGCACAGTTTGAGGTGAATAGCGAACCACAGCAGATGGTTAACTATCAGCAGCAGAGCGCAGTACGCGAGGAGCACACTACGACGGAAGGTAGCGGTGAGCTTCAGTTTTAAGTAATACTTAAGTCGAAATGTTTAACATTCTGACAACTGCCGACACACTGCTTCGTGGTGCAGACTCCTTGGCTATTACAGCGCCGCAACATGGTGTTGAGGCAACGGCAAAGGGTGTTACGGAGGTGGCAGCCATAGCTCTAAATAGCGATATTAACCTTGGCAATGTGGTGTTGTACGCCATCATTGCCTTGGTGCTTATTGCCTGCTCCGCTATGGCATCGGGTTCGGAGGTGGCATTCTTCTCACTCACTCACAGCGATATCGATGAGTTAGAGTCGAAGAATACGGTTGCTTCGCGCCGTGTCCTCAACCTGCTTGAAAATCCCGACCGACTGTTGGCAACGATACTTGTGACCAATAACATGGTCAACATCTGTCTCGTTATCATCGCCACACTGCTGGTTAACGAGATATTCCACTTTGATGGCATATGGGAGTTTATATTTAACACAATTGTCATCACCTTCGTACTCTTGCTCTTTGGCGAGATTTTGCCCAAGGTGGTGTCGCAGGCCAATCCCATCAAGACCTCGCAGATGCTATCCGCTCCCCTTAAGTTCTTGCGCTGGGCGGTGTACCCCTTGGCATTTATCCTTATCCGCACCTCGAGCCGTGTGAGCCGCCTTGCATCGAAAAATGCCGAGATATCTATCGAGGAGCTTGCCGATGCCGTAGACCTTACGGAGACGGGCTCTGCCGAGCAGCAGAAGATGCTATCGGGTATCGTGAGCTTCGGACAAACCGAGGTTGTGGAGATTATGCACTCGCGCGTCGACATCACAGGCTTGGAGTTCGATACCGACTACGATGAGGTGCGCAAGGTCATTGTCGAGACGGGCTACTCGCGTATTCCTGTCTATGGTGACGACCTCGATGATGTGCGCGGCATACTCTACGTTAAGGACCTACTTCCATATATCGCCGAGGCCAAGACCTTCGAGTGGCAGAAGCTCTTGCGCAAGCCCTACTTCGCCCCAGAGCACATGATGATTGACGACCTATTGAAGGAGTTTCAGAAGAATAAAATCCATATCGCTATCGTTGTGGATGAGTATGGCGCAACACAGGGTCTCATATCGTTGGAGGATATTCTTGAGGAGGTCGTTGGCGAGATTACGGATGAGAGTGATGATGAGGAGGATAAGCTATACGAGAAGATTGGCGAGCGAAGCTATATCTTCGATGCCAAGATACATATTGGAGAGTTTCTGCGCGTCATAGGCTTCGACGAGGATAGCTTCCAGGATGTCGAGGGTCATGCCGAGACCCTGGCGGGACTCATGATGGAGCTTAAGCGCGACCTACCACGCCGCGGCGACGAGCTTGAGGCTCACGGCGTAAAGTTCTTCATTGCAACAATGGATGGCCGCCGCGTAGACAAGATTAAGGTAGACATAAATGGTTAAACTTATAGTTGAGGTTGTACCTCCCGTCTATCTCTGTTGCGATACGCTGATTACGGCAAGTGACGTAGCATCGGCATCGCGCTTCCAGAACGACAGGCGCCGCCGCGAGCACCTCGCATGGCGCCGCATTGTGCGCAGTGAGCTGGGTCGTGGCGTGATGATAGAGTACAACGAGGTGGGCGCACCCATCGTCGACACCGCCAACACATGTATCAGCGTGGCACATGGTGGCGAGAGGGTCGCTGTAGCCATAGCCGATGAGCCCGTAGGCGTAGACATCGAGGCCCTCGACCGCAACTACGAACGCATTAAGGAGCGATATATGACTCCGCAGGAGGTTGCACTATCAGATAACGACAACTGGCCCGCAATAGTGTGGACAGCCAAGGAGTCCATATATAAGCTCTATGGCAAGCGCGAGGTGGACCTAACCAAAGATATACGAATCACAACGTTCGATGCATCAGAGATGCTACTTACAGCCGAGGTGCGCGACACCAAGGGTATTGTAGTTGAGGTGAAGATTATAGAAAATAGCGTGGCGGTGGCTACCGCAACAATAAGTAAAGGATAAATGTCATCAATACAAAATAATACCGTTTCGCTCGGTACCGACTCGCTCGGCAAGCTCTTGGCGCGATATGCCATTCCAGCAATCATCGCCATGGCATCGTCGTCGCTATACCACATCATCGATAGCATCTTTATCGGACATGGCGTGGGTGGCTACGCTATCTCGGGTATGGCCATCACACTCCCCATCATGAACATAGCCTCGGCTTTTGGTGCTATGGTGGGTGTGGGTGCTGCAGCTCGCATATCTATACGCTTGGGTGAGGGTAATAAGCGCGCTGCGGAGCATATCCTCGGAAATGCCGTGCTGCTAAACATAGTGCTCGGAGTATCCATCATGCTCATCTTCTTGCTCTTCCTCGATCCCATCCTCATCTTCTTCTCGGGAGGTAAGGCTGGCGAGGAGACGTTGCAGTATGCCCGCGAGTTTATGCGCATCATAATGTTTGGTAACATCATCACCCACCTATATCTCGGACTTAATGAGCAGTTGCGAGCCTCGGGCTACCCCCGCAAGGCGATGTTCATCATGATACTCTCGATGGTGATATGCACCATTCTGAACCCCTTGTTCATCTTCGGCTTCGGCTGGGGCGTGCAGGGCTCGGCTATCGCTACGGTCATAGCGCAGACTATCTGCCTACTTATACAGATACACCACTACACCTCTAAGAAGAGCTTCCTGCGCTTCAAGCGTGAGAGTTTCCGCTTCAAGCGTAGCATCGTCTTCAACATCATATCTATCGGCATGGCGCCCTTCATCCTCAACGTGTGTGCCTCGTTCGTTACGCGCTTTATGAACACGGCGCTGCTGCTCTATGGCGGTACGGGTGCCGACGATGTGATACACACCGCAGCGATTGAGGGGGGCGTGGGTGATGTCTATGTAGGTGCCTACGGCATCATGAACCGTGTGATACTGCTCTTTATCATGGTCGCAAACGGTTTCAATCAGGGCATGCAGCCCATCGTGGGTTACAACTACGGCGCAAAGCAGTATGGTCGCGTGCTTAAGACCTTGAAGTACACCATCATCTGCGCAACGTGCGTCACGACCTTCGCCTTCGCCATAGGCATGCTCTTCCCGGAGTATGTCGCAGCGCTCTTTGTTGAGGGTGGCAATAGCGCCGAAGACCTGGCTATGATAAAGGTTGTGGAGCAGGGCTTGAGCATCGCGATGATTATGTTCCCATTTGTGGGCTTCCAGATTGTTGCGGGTGGTTTCTTCCAATATATCGGTCGCGCACCCATGGCTATGCTCCTCTCGGCAACACGCCAACTCCTCTTCCTATTGCCCTTGTTGCTCATCCTCTCGCCCAAGTTTGGTGCTGTGGGTGCATGGATGTCGATGCCTATTGCCGATGGTGCCTCGGTGCTTGTGGCGGCAACACTGCTCTTCATTCAGGTGCGCAAGCTCAAGCGCATGGAGCGTGAGATGCTCTTCCAGCGATAGATATTATACCTATATATAATATAGAGGCTGAATAAAAAGTGTATTTTGTTGTTACGCTCGCCCTCAAAATGCTCATTTACGCCATAGTAAACTCCGCTTTTTCGGGCTTCGCAAGCCTAAAACTACATCTTTTTATTCAACCTCCGAAAGCAAAGGGGATGGCTAAATTACTCTTAGCCATCCCCTACTATTTTTACCCTAACGTAAAACTATCGCTCGGGCTTAATATCCTTGACGCGGAGCTGCTTGCTCACCGTGCCACGATAGTGGTTCTCGACAATCTGGTAGCATACCGAGATTGGCTTACCACCACGCACCCACTCGTAGTGTGTGGGCTGCTGGAAGGCGATAGCAGGAATTGTCGTATGTGGCTTCTGACGCTGCATCAAGTCCATGCGCAGGTGGTCGCACTCGACGCCCACAAGCTTCGCATCACCGCGGTTGCTCGCTCCCGTAGTCATAAACACAGGCGCTGTGTTGCCTGGACCAAAGGGCTGGAAGCTATTCAAGTGACGCTGGAACTGATCCGTAATGTCCGAGAACAACAACTCGCTATCGATGTCCACCTGCGGAACAAGGATGTTGGGGTCGATATTCTCCTCCACATAGTCGTTGAAGCGCTTAGTGAAGGCCTCAACATTCTCCTCCTTCATAGTGAGACCCGCAGCGTACATATGTCCGCCGAAGTTCTCCAATAAGTCGGAGCACGACTCAACAGCCTGGTATAGGTCGAAGCCCGCAACCGAGCGTGCCGAACCTGTAACAAAGCCGTTAGACTTTGTGAGCACAACCGTAGGACGATAGTAGGTCTCGATAAGGCGCGAAGCCACGATACCCACGATGCCCTTCATCCACTTAGGATTGTAGATGACAGTGCTCTTGAGTGCCTTAAGCTCGGGGTGAGACTCCACATAGTCGTGTGCCTCCTGCGTAACATTACGGTCGATAGACTTGCGGTCCTGGTTGAACGAGTCGATAACCTCGCCAAACTTCGCAGCCTCCTGCTCGTTACCCTCGATAAGAAGGCTTACGGCAGCATGACCACCCGAGGGTGCAGCATTCTCATCATCCTCATCCATACGCATGCGTCCCGCAGCATTGATGCGTGGACCGATTTTGAAGACGATGTCGTCGATGGTGATGTTGTGTCCCTCCAAGCCACAAATCTTGATGATGGAGAGCAGACCCTTCGACGGCGTAGAGTTGAGCTTACGCAATCCATAATATGCCAATATGCGGTTTTCATCCACAAGAGGCACAATGTCCGAGGCGATGCTCACGACCAACAAATCCAACAAAGGCTCGATTTGCGAGAATGGAATCTTGTTGCGTCGCGCATAGGCCTCGACGAGTTTAAAACCAACGCCACAACCACTCAACTCATCAAATGGATAGTTGCAGTCGGTGCGTTTGGGATCCAATACAGCCACTGCCTGGGGAATCTCCTCGGCAGGTAGGTGGTGGTCGCAGATGATGAAATCTACGCCACGCTCTTTGGCATAGGCCACCTTTTCAACGGCTTTGATACCGCAATCCAAAGCTATGACAAGCGTAACACCCTTGCGTAGTGCATGCTCGATGCTTCGGATTGATATGCCGTAACCATCGACATATCGGTCAGGAATGTAGAACAGTAAGTTTTTGTGTCCTATCTGGCTCAAGAACTTGTAGACCAGCGCCACGGCAGTGGTTCCGTCGACATCGTAGTCGCCGTAAATCATAACCTTTTCGCCAGCCTTCACTGCCCTCTCGATGCGCTCCACGGCCTTGTCCATATCCTTCATTAGGAACGGATCGTGCAAGTCGCGTAGCGATGGCGAGAAGAACTTCTTGGCCTTCTCCATGGTGTCTATGCCCCTCTGAACCAGTAGGTTGGTCAACACCGTTGGCATACCTAACGCTGCGGAGAGAGACTCCACCACCGCGCGATCGCCCTGCGGTTTGACAACCCATCTTTTCTCTATGGGCATAACTTCTATTTTTTATATTTAACATTTAAATTTTTCGTTAAGTAATTAATAAACTTGGGCTTAACCTCCTCCATCGTAACCTCGCGACCTGTCAATGTCGTGAGCGAACATACGCCACGATCGGTAAATCCGCAGGGGTTAATCAAATGGAACCAGTTGAGGTCAGTCGACACGTTCATTGCTAAGCCGTGCATAGTCACGCCGTGTGAAGCGCGTACGCCAATTGCGCAGAGCTTCTCCAAGCGGTTGCCGGGGCGGGTAATCCACACACCCGATGCACCCTCCGAGCGATGTGCCTCGATGCCATAGTCGGCTGCGAGGTCGATGATAGTCTGCTCGAGGGCTTCAATGTAACGTCTTACGCCCAAACCTATTGCGTCGAGGTCGACGATTGGGTAGCATACGAGCTGTCCTGGGCCATGGAAGGTGATGTCGCCGCCGCGGTCGATGTGGTAGAACTCTGCGCCGAGGCTCTCAAGATACTCCTTCGAGCAGAGCATATTCTCAGCGTGACCACTCTTTCCAAGTGTATATACGGCGGGGTGCTCAACGATGAGGATGGTTCCACGAGGCTCACCCTCCTGGAACTCCTTGTTAAGCTTCTTTGCACACAACGCATCAAAGAGCGAACGCTGCAAATCCCAGCACTCACTATACGACATGGTCTGTAAATCTCTGATTTCTACTTCGTTCTGCATACCTTCTTCACAGCATCAAGTGCAGCATCAGCCAAGTATGACGAACGCACAAGGGGTGCGCTGGCACAATAGCTGAAGCCCATGTCGAGAGCTGCAAGTCGGTACTCTTCGAACTTCTCGGGAGTGATATACGCCTTAACGGGGTAGTGCTCCTTAGTAGGTCGAAGATACTGTCCGAGGGTGACGATGCTCACGCCCACTTCGCGTAGGTCTCTGAGTGTTGCCAACACCTCCTCTTCGCTCTCGCCCAATCCGACCATAATACCGCTTTTTGCCACTGCTCCGCTATCGGCGATGTGCTTGAGTGTCGCCAACGATGTGCGATACTTAGCACGCGAACGCACCTCGGGAGTTAGTCGCTCAACGGTCTCGATATTGTGTCCCACGATGTCGGGACGCGATGCCAACACCACATCGAGTAGCTCGGGGCGGGCATCCATATCGGAAATAAGGAGCTCTATAGTTGCGTTAGGATTATCACGACGAATAGCCTCGACGGTGCGCGCCCAGATGCGTGCTCCATGATCTTCGAGGTCGTCACGTGTTACAGATGTAACCACAACATGCTTCAGGCCCATAAGTTTTACACTTTCGGCAACCTTGTCTGGCTCTGCCTCATCGGGGGGCAGCGGTCGTCCCGTCTGCGTTGCGCAGAAGCGACAGTTGCGCGTGCATATATCGCCCAGAATCATAAAGGTAGCGGTACGACGACTCCAGCACTCCGCCTTGTTGGGGCACATTCCGCTGCTGCATATCGTATGCAGACAACGCCCCTCAACG